>NZ_BAAJYR010000035.1:0-24338 GCF_057546605.1 Acidovorax sp. KPB24-03
CGGCGGCACCCGTGGCGGGTGGGCGGCGAGTGCGAGCAGCCGAGGAACTCCCTGCGCGTGCCGCCTGGGCGGCCGCCCGCGCGGGCGAGGCGGCTCCCACTGACCCAGGCTGCGGGCTGGTCCCCTCGGGAGACAGATCCTGTCCCAGGTCGACGTCGTTCCTGCCGGCGGGCTTTCCGCCCCCTTGCGCACTGCCTTGCGGCCCGGCATCGATCATGTCCGGTGGAACGTTGGCCAGGGAGAGCTGGCGGACCTCCTGCGCCTGCGGCAGGCAGGGCAGCATCGAGACGGCAGCGACCGCGGCCAGCACGGAGCGTCGGAACAGGAGTCGGGTCATGGTGTGGTGGACCATCATTGGTGGGCAGGGGACGAAGGGGTGGATGCGGAGGGCGAAGCGCCGCCCTGGGCCTGCAGGGGCGTGGCCTGGGGACTGTTGGGGTCCGCGCGCTGGTCGGCCGTGCGCGGGAGGGTCGCGGGCGTAAGGGTGGTGGGCAGCCGGGGCGCGGCCTGGCCGCTGCGCACCGCCTGCACCTCGCTCATCTCCAGGCGCGCCGGCCGGTTGGCGCCATAGCAGTCGATGGCCAATCGCCACGGATTCTTCTCGCGGTCCACGTCGTAGCGGACGATGCGCAGCGGGTAGCGGATGAACGCATCCTTGACGGGCTGGCCCCGGAAGCTCTCCATGAGCTGCATGTCCAGCAGCACGGTCCAGGCATCCGGGCCGTCCGCGACCACGCGCGCGCTGGAGTAACCGAAGCCGGGAATCTCCGTCATCTGCCGCGTGCGCGAGCGCAACTCGCCGCTGTTGTAGCGCGACTGCATGTCCGCTTCGAGCTGGGCCCGGCAGGCTGGCGTCACGAAGGCTTGCAGGGAGAATATCTGCGAGCCATAGTCCTTGGCGCCATCGGCCTGCCAGCGGTTGACCTGCTGCCAGATGTAGTAAGCGAAGCCATAGACGTTGGTGTCGGGCACGGGCGCGTTGCCGCTCTCCACGTGCACACTGTCGCCGGCCTTGACGTTGGGCGCGAGGTGCAGATCCAGGTTCTTGGGCATAGAGTGGGCGTAGTACATGCCCAGGGCGCCCATGGCGGCGACGATGAGGATCGCGTGGCGCAGCGTGGCGTTCTGTGCCCGGGCCGAGGCCAGGGCGTCGAGGTAGGGATTCATGGTGTCGGTGGCTCAGTTGATCGGGCGGATCAATCCGGTCGGTGATGTGTGTCGGCAGGGGACTGGCCGTGCGAATCCCTGCGCACCTCCCTCGGTGGCCGCAAGGCAGAGGCGAGCGAGCCCTCGAAGGAGCGCCCCAGGTCCCACCAGCCCTCGTGCCCAATGAAGCGGCACCGGACCCACCCCCGGCGAGCGGCCCACAGGTGCAGGTACTGGGTGTAGTAGCCATCGGGCCGGCCGCGCTTGATGCGAGCCAGCCAGGTCGAGGAGAACCACAGCACCGCCATGGGCCCGAAGATCGCGAGCATCAGCATGACCTGCCACAGGCCCGTGAACGTGGTGACGATGGCGCCCATGAACAGACAGGCAGCGAGTGCCGCGGCTGCGATCACCTTGGCCTCGGTCGTGGTCATCCCGTTGAAGATCGATGGCTCGACGTTCACGTGAGCGGTCAGCGGGGCCCCGCGCGAAGCTGCAAATTGCTGCGGTGCGTCTGGATGGTTGTCGGGAGTGCGGGGCATTCAGCGCGACTTGCCGGTTCACTTGATGGTTTCCAGCGCGTAGGTCACCATGATCACCATGAACCCACCGAGTACGCCGGCCATGATGAAATACTCCACCAAGTCGGCTTTTTCCGCTTTTCCAGCGGTGTAGGCGCGCCATTTCGAGATCGCACCGGCAACGACATGGATGAATCCATAGCCCACGATGACGAGGCCGAGAATGATGAGGCCGGCCTTCATCAGGGCCCCCATGTTGCCCAGCCAGTCGCCCTCGGCGACCGTGCCGCCGCCGATGGCCTCGCCGGGCTTGGGCATAGTGGGCAGCGCTGCCAGGGCGGGAGTGCAGATCAGGGCCACGGCAGGAGCGAGCAATGCACGGGCTGCGCGGTCCCGGGCGAGGGACAGGGTGTTGCGGGCGAGCGCCTGGAGGCTTTGCAGACGGCGCAATGGGGACAATGGCATATGAATGGGTCCTTCAATGAAAGTGGGATGGAAAACGGTCGCGGCTAGACCACGACGTACAAGACGAGCGAGAGCAGCACCATGGCCTTGACGCCGGCGATGGTGGCCTGCACCGCGGTCACGCGCTCGTGGCGGTAGGCATCCATGAGCTGCATCACGATCCAGGCAAAGAAGGTCAGGACCACGGCGCTCACGATGAGCGTGAGCGTGGTCTTGAAGGTTGCGGGATCGGCGCCCGAGCCGGTGCGAAAGGCCTCGCGCATGGTCTGGTTCATGGGGGTGTCCGTGCAGTTGGTGTGCGGCAAGCAGGGATCACTGGCGGTAGTCGCCGCGCAGCGGCGCCACGGGCCGCGGCTGGCGAGGGGTGTCGGTGTGCCGCTCGATGCCCTCGCGCAGCATCTGCAAGTCGCTGGCCAGCCAGTCGTAGCGGAACTTGACGCGCTGGCCGGTGGGCGCATCCTGCGCGGCGGTGGCCACCATGGCCTGCACGCGCTCGATCTCGTGCGCGATGCGCGCCAGGTGCTCGCGCTCGGTGTCCTCGTCGCCGGCGTGCGCGGGAACGGTTGCGGCCGCGCCCGCCGCCAGCAGCAGGGCGATCAGCCAGGCACTGCGGCAGCGTTGGCCAGTTTCGTGGGAGGGCGGGGATTGCATCATGGTTCTCCTGATGGGTTCAGACATATTTCTTGAATGCCGCCACGGTGGTCGAGAGGGTGGCGGCGACGAGGACGGTGAAAACGAGGACCATGTAGGCGGGGTTGAAGCCGCCGAAGGGCCAGGTGAGATAGAGGCCGAAGCCGCCGGTGAGCGACCAGGCGGTGTAGCGCTTGGCGTGGTGATAGACGAAGGAGCTTTCCCGCCCGCCGCCCCAGCGGCGCAGATCGCGGCGCACCAGGCCATCGACGGCCCCCACCAGGCAGGCGAGGATGAAGGCGGGCAGGGCGAAGAGCGCCACCGACATGCGCAGCAGCACGTCCTGCGCGACGTACATCGACACCAGCGCCCATTGCGACAGGAGCTTGCCCATGGAGCGGCTGACCTGACCCACACCCTTGGACAAGGGACTGCCCTCCCGCGGATTGCCACCGACTGCGGCGGTGGCGTGCGATGGCGTGGGCTCAGGCGCCGCCTGCGGACCGTTGAAGCGCGCATACCAGCGCAGCACGCCGAGCCGCTCATAGGGCATCTGCACCCACCGCACGATCCGTTGGGAGAAAGCCACCGTGTCGGGCACCAGGAGGCTGCGCGGCGCGGCGGCGATGTATCCCAGGTCCTGCTCCACCAGCGTGCGTGCATGGACCACTCCCTCGTCCTTCCACAGCAGGTACATCCCGCCGATCTCGATGAGGATGCCCACGAACCAGGAGAACAACGCCACGAAGGTCAGGCCGATGCCGATCTCCAGCACGAGTTCGACGGGGCCGCGCGTGCGGGGGCGCACCGGTCCCTTGGGAGGCGCGTCGCTCATGACAGCTCCTTCATGATCCGTGCCTCATGATCTGGCCCAGGGCCGTGCTGGTCATCGCGGCGTCGTTTGCCCCCGTTGCATCCACACCGTCTTCGCCTGCATCCGAGTCCTCGTGCGCCAGGTCGGTGGCGATCAGGTCCGCGGCCGCGGCGCCCAACGGCTGCGCGGCCATCCAGTCGCCCATCCAGTCCGTCTCCTTGGCCCATTGCTCGCTGGTGCGGTAGCGGTTGCGCATGTCGCTGGCCACCTTCTTGAGCGACTCGGGAACGAACGGATCGTTGGTGGAGTCCGCCAGCGGGATGCGAATCTTGAAGCGTCGGTTTCCCTCCAGCAGCGCGAACGCCTGGCCCTGCGGCAGGCTGAGAAGGTCGGCCGCCTCGATCATCGCCACCTTGGTGGTGGTCACGATGTCGTCGTTGCGGGACGTGAAGTCCACGCCCGTGCCCTGCGCCGCCGTGTCGGTGACGCCGGACATGGGCGTGAGGTGCACGACCTCCACTTGCGGCACCTGCTCGGCCAGCAGGTTGGCCGTGGTGACCGAACGCACCCGCAGCATCACCAGGTGATTGAAGTTGTCCAGGATCTGCCCGGCCTTGGCCTTGTCGCCCACGCGCGCCTCGATGTCGAACATCGACTGCGTGTAGGCCGTGATTCGAAAGCCCGACCCGCCCAGCTTGTTGACCATGGGTACGAATTCGGGGCCTGCGATCTCATTGACCTCATCGAAATGGCAGCACACGGTGGGCAGTTGCAGCTTGCCATCCGGGTGGTGCGGATCGAGCCCGGTCTTGTAGAGCTTGCCGCCCACGCTCACGAGGTCGGCCAGCATGGAATTGCCCACGGCCGAGGACACCACCGAGTCGGACAGGGCATCCAGGCCCACATAGACGATGCCGCCCTGGCGCATGACGGTCATCCAGTCGAAGACCGGCCGCTTGTCGCTGGCATCGAAGTAGTCCGGGGAGATCAGCTTGCCCACGGCTCCGGTGGTAAGTTTTTCCAGGAACGGCCCGAGGCTGGCGATGATCTTCTCGTAGAATGATCGCTCGTAGCTGAACGCGGCAGCCAAGCCTCGCAATACCGTGTCCTCGACCTTGGAGTCCCTGATCCAGAGGAACATCGCCACCAGATCGGGCGTGCGGTCGGCCAGGCTGCGCGGCACGGCCGGCCCACCCTTGGTGCCCACGACCGCTTCGAGGGCGGCAACGCGCTTTTCCCAGTCGGTGTGCTGCCCTTGCGCCGCCAGGCGCGTGAAGATCATGCGGGCGTAGTCCATGAACAGCCCGTCGATGCCGGTCACATCTTTGAGCAGCGTCTCGTAGGTCGGCACGCGCCCGAGCGCCACCTGGGCCTGCGCCACGATGTTGGTGAAGCGCCAGGAGAACTCTTTGAACGCGGCCGAGTTGCCGGAGGACGGCAGGGCATTGGTCGCGCGCGTGGCCACCTCGGTGATGCGCGCGAAATTGCCGATACCGTTGTATCGCGCGGAAATCTCGGGGTAGCCCAGATGGAACAGGTAGAACTGGTCCAGCCGGCCTGCGCGGGCGGCTTCCGCGTACAGACGCAGCATGAGTTCCGCATCGCCCTTGGGATCGATCACGATGGTCACGTGGCCGGCGTGGATGTCCTGGGTGGCGAACATTTCCAGCATGCGCGTCTTGCCCACGCGCGTGGTGCCCATGACGATCATGTGGCCGGAGCGCGAGGACTGGCGCATCTTGACGGGGCCTTCCTGCAGCGCACCCACGCCGTGCAGGATGGGCGAGCCGCCCAGGTCGGGATGGGAGCGCAGAGGATTGAACCAGGCCTCGCTGGACAGCGCGCCCGCCAGGGCACGCACCAGGATTGTGGGTTGGGAAGGGTGGGAAGGCCGGCCCAACTGGGAGGGCTGCGTGTGCAGCTTGGCCTGGAGTTCGGCATTGAGCTTCGTGCCCCAGCGGCGCCGGGCGATCTCGGAGGCGCTGGGTTTGACGAACGGCTCCGCTTCCGTGCGCGTGGCATCCCGCTTGCGCTGGGTGTGCAGTTGCGTCCACTCGAAGCCCTCGCCCAGGTAGTACTCGTCCTTGCCCACCGGAATCTTGGAGGGCGAGATGCGCGTGACCTTGTAGTACTTCATGAAGTGCTGGTAGCGCAGGATCTGCAGCGCCTGGCGCAGGCGCTGGTAGCCGAACGCGAAGGCGATCACTGCCGCCACCCAGCCCAGCAGGGGCGGCATCATGAGCGCCCAAGGCGCGACGACCGCCACCAGGGCCACGCCCCAGGCCATGGCCACGCTCCACAACTCGATGGGCGGGCGCAGCAGCGCCTCCAGGACCGCGTGGTTCTTCATGGCGTGCCTTTCCCGAGATCGTCATCGGCCCCGTCGAAGATGATCTGGCGTGCCCGGCCATCGAGGTCGATGAAGACCGGATAGACCGTTATGCCGGCCGCGCGCATGCGGGACTCCAGCCATGGGCTCTGCGCGGGCGCCACCGGCACGCCGGCTGCGGTGCGCTGCAGCGCCTTGAACTCGTCCTCGCTGCCGGCTGCGACGACCACCACCGAGGCGCCGAGCGCGCGCAGACGGTCCTGATGCAGATGCAGCCACTGCAGCGATGCCCAGTCGGTGCCCATCACCGCGATGGGTTGGGTCATCCAGCGGGCGTTGAACACGGAGATGCCCTCGATCGCCAGCACGCCCTGGCGCAGGCTGGAGCGCAGCGGAAACGTCATGCCCTGCATCACGCCTTGCTGGTCCTCGCCGCCCACGATCGCGGCGAGGTAGGGTGCCACCGGCACGGTGGCATCGCTGCCATGGATCTGTTGCAGTGCAGGCTGGCCGGCGTTCGCAGCAGCGGTCCACATCACTGCAGAAGCCAAAAGCATTGCATCAAGCCTGCGCATGCGAGCCTCCCAAGGCCAGACGTGGAGCGCTCTGCAGCAGAGCGGCCACGGGCACGCCCATGCGCCCCAGTCGCTGGAGCACCTGATCGGCATAGCGCGCGCCGCGCGAGAGGGTCTCGCGGGTGTTGTCCGAGCCCGTGTGATAGAGCGCGATGGCGCGGCGCCAGTTGCCGCCTGCCTCGAAGTGCCCGCGCAGGATCTGCGCGCCCACGGCGAGGTTGGGGTAGGGATCGAGGGCGCGCTCGGGCTGCTGGAGCTTGTCGCCATGCCAGTGCCAGTTGACCTGCATCGCACCGATGTCGATGTTGGTCACGCGGCGGGCGATGAAGCCCTTGAGCGCGGCCAGCGTCTCGGGGTAGTCGGCGTAGCGCAGTCCCTGGCCCCGCACGCACAGCGTCCAGGGGTAGGGCAGGGTGCGCTCGCCGAACTTGAGCTTGGATTCCTGCAGGGCGACGCCGAAGAGCAGCCAGGGCGGCACGCCCATGCGCGCTGCGGTGACCGCGTAGGCCTTCGGCGGGTGACTCTGCACCATGGATGCGGGGCGGATGTCCGGGCGCATGTCGTTCAGCACGGGATCGATGCGGCGCGTCGGCGCAGCCACCCCGCGGGAGATCTGCGGCAGTGGCGCGCCCGTCGGCTCGATCCGCTTCACGTCCTCGGGGCGGTAGGGCAGCCATGGGCCGATGGGTTCTGCGCCCAGCACGCAAGCGGGCATGCCTGCCAGCAAGCCCAGCACCATGGGACGGCGTTGCAGCATCGTCTGCATCAGCGGGCCTTCGACGCCTTCGGCGTGCCGGTGCCGGGCAACGTATCGACCACCAGGGAGCGCGGCACATTGAGCATGTCCGCCGCGCCGATGGGTGCGGCCACCTTGGCCTGGCCGCTGAAGTCCATGACAGGCTCATTGGGATACATCCGGGCCATGGCCTCCGTGAAGGCGGCATTCCAGGCGAGCGAGCGCTCCACGTCCGCGTGGAAGGTGCGCGCGAACATCTCTGCGTATTTGCGGCGCTCCGCATCGCTGCGGGCATGGATGCCCAATGCCTCGACGGGCGAGAGGTTCTCCACGGAGAACGACTTGCGAGGGCCCTGCAGCAGCACCTTGGCGCGCAGCATCTCCTCGCTTGAGAGGCCCCAGATGGAGGCGATGAGCTGGTCGTTCTCGTCCAGCACCGTGCCCGCACGGTCGGCGCCGCCGCGCTGGCTGGTCACCTCCTGCGTGCGCTGCTGCTGTGTCTTTGGCTGTGCGACGGCGGGCGCTGCAGCACCCAGCGTGATCAGGAAGGCGAGGGACCAATGAACGATGGCAGCACGCGAATGGATCACCAGCATGTCACTGACCCTCCACGGACAGCTGGACCAGACGGCCCTGGCCCACGTCGAACGTGGCGCGGCGCGCGGCCACGTCGATGGATTTGAGGGTGATGCCGTTGTAGGAGTCGCCCTGTTGCAGCACCCGCACGCGCTGGTCGGCGGTCTCTCCGGTGCCAACGACGATGGAAGGACGCCCGTCCCAAATGTCCACCGACAGCAACTGGCCGGCGAGCTTCGGAGCCTCTGGCGGAGCAGCGGCGGCAGGCTTGGCGGCTGGAGCGCGGGGCCGGACCAGTTGGCGTGTGCCCGGAACGGCGGCAGCGGCGGTAGGCGGTGCCTGGTTCGCAGTGCGCTGCGTCAGCAGCGTTTCGATGCGGGCGAGCTGGGACTCCAGGCGATCCAGGCGCTGATCCTGGGCGTCGGTGGGTGCCGCCGCGCCGGCATCAACGGTGCCGGGTCTCGGCATGCTGGCCAAAGTAGGTGCGACGTCGATCGCGGGCAGTTCCGGATGCGTCGGCTCCGGCAAGGCCTGCGGCACCACCGCGCTCGCGGTCGCCATTGAGGCCGATGCCGGCGGCGGCGGCGCCGCGGCGAGGCTGGCCGCAGTCGAGACCGGATCGGCCTGGGCTACATCAGCCGTGGCCGCAGGTTCGGCCGGCTGGGCCAGTGCGGCCGGCTGGGCCGGTTCGGGCGCCAGCGGGACATCCGAGCGCATCCAGCGGCCGTAAGCCGTCCAGGCGATCAGGGTCAGCAGCAGGACCAGGATCCCGGTGGTCGCCTTGCCGAATGGTCGGCGCCGGCGAGCACTGGCATCCGCTGGCGCTTGCGGGTCATCTGCCAGCGGCATCGCAGCGGTGTCTGGGTGCCATGCCCTGGCGGCATCCTGGCCATCGATCGGCTGGCCGTCCTGACGATGCACGTCGTCCTGGTGGTCCAGCAGGAGGTCGATCTCGTGATCCCGATGGGCGCGCTGGCCAGGATCTTGCGCCGTGTCGCGGGCCATGTGCGGTTCAACGTGCTGCTGCATCGCGGGTCTCCTGCGCAGTGGTCGGTGCGGTGTTGCGTGTAGCGTCGAGCGGCGTTCCCGTCAACGACTGAGCATCTCGGTCGGGCACGGGCTTCGTGATCGCACCGACCGAAGCCGCGGTGGTGCTGGCCTGCGTCAGTTGCGCATAGGCAGGCGTCACGGTGAACCAGAGACGTCTTTGCACCGGATCGTGGTGCCACTGCCAGGTGGTGCCCAAAAGGAGATCCAGGATGTCCTGTACCCGGTAGGGGCCCAGAACGCGCTGCGACTCGGGCAGCGGCAGCATCAGGAAGCGAGCCGCTTCGGGCGAGAGCGCCGCGACGTCCACCATCTGCCAACCCGTGCGCAGGAGCGTGTGGCGCACGGCATCGCCCACGGTACGCACCTGCTGGCGCGGGAACGTGATGGTGGCGAACACGGCGAGCGGGTCGCTGGCGCTTGCCACCGGCACCGCCTGCTGCGTGCTGTAGCGGCCGATGCGCACCGATCCATCGCCCACTGCCTGCGCCTGGGCCGGCATCGCCAGCCAGCCAAGCACTCCCATCGCCGTGCCCATCACCGCAACCCGTGCCGCTGCACTTGCCGCCTTTGCGTGCGCCTGCCCCATGAATCCACCACCTGTAGAGAAAACGCCCGCAAGCCAAGAGACTGCGGGCCAAAGACGTCACCCATCCGGGCAAACGTCGCCAATGGCCGGCAGTGTCTTTTTTGTAGGTAGTGGCCTCAAGCCGAAACCCTCCGCTACGTGGCGGACGGTTTACGCTTGACGGGCGTTCCGCACAGTGGTAGGCAATAAAAGCTGCGGAATTCCGTGAAATACCGCAGGTGAAAGGCGCATGCAGGAGAAAGGCGCCCCCCGAGGGCGGGGGCCTACGGGCAAAGGGTTTCCTACTGGAGCAAGGGGCGTATCCAAAGGGCGTGCGTCCTCCTAAATCGTCGGACGCACGAAAGGGCCTACGGGGACAGGGGAAAGGGCTTTTACGGGCGATGAGTCATGGGTCGGCGGCGGGCCCCTGCCCATGATCCCGAAATACCCTGCGACAGCCCGGGCAGCACGGCAGTTATGCAGTTTGCGAGCGGTGAGTGAAAGGGCTTGCGAGGCCTGCCGAGTTGGAGGCCGTCATGTATTATTTGTATGTTGTATATAAATACTACATACAACATGTGCGAGTTTCAGCCATACGCCGTAGAGGTGGGCCAGCCTATCGCCGACTGATCGGGCCACCGTCGAATTGCATAAGGACCAAGCGTCGGGACCTCTGCCTCAGCTCTGGCCAGCAGCACTGTCGCAGCAGAAAGAAAAAAGCCCGCACGAGGCGGGCCAAAGGGGTGGAGTAATCTGTTTCAGTGCCAGAGCTTGGCGATGGTGGCGAACAGCCCGACTGCCGCGAACATGCCGCAGATACACCATTTGATGATTTCAGCATTAGCCTGGGATCTGAGCAAAAAAAGCTTGCAGCAGCCCAGCATCCATTGCTTTCTTTGAGGCAGTCCGCAGCTAAATCACTCGCCATGGACTTCGCGACGGAGCGAATGAGTTCCGCATCTTCGTGAAGTCATTGCTCAACTCCCATAGCATGCTCTTTTTCATCAAGGATTATCGCCGTGGGACAATGCATTTCAGCACAGAAAAAATCTTTTTCAGGAACCGGGTCTCCACCGCGTTCGAGTGATGCCTCGACATCACCGGGGCGCCCGACTCAAGCATCAACCTCCATGAATCGGGGAGCGCTTGATGGATTGCGCAATAGAAGCACGCCCGCCTCTAGCGAAGAGAGCGTCAAGGTTTCTCACCACCGCCTGGGACGCCGCTTTAACATGCAAACGCTTGTAATGGTTCCCAAAGAAATGTACCAGTCGGAACGGAACCACCAGAATTCCCCCATTAAGAACAGGAACAATTCAATCTATCCTCCCTGCGTTCGCATCGACACACCCGCGAATTCAGTGCCTCATCGCTACAGTTTTGAACTCCATAAAGGCGTGACGGTGAAAGTCGCAGGCTTCAACGGTACGGTGCCCAATACGGAAAGTACAAGACACCTGTACAGCACTGGAACCAGTCAGCCAAACCAGCTCGTGGTTACTGACAATATGACAGCATGTATTGCTGTAGCTTGCGCTTCAGAGAATTTTGACCCATACACTGGAAATTCCCTGCCAGGCGCAAAAGTGCGCGTGTTTCATTTGCTTCCATTTGTGCATGATGAATTGATGCCAGACGAAGTTCTTGCATCCATTCGCGATTACATTGAGGAAATCAAACAGCAGGGCCTAACGATGCGGGTCGCCATGCATGGCGGTGATGCAGATGGCGGCATCTCAACTGGCACGGCAAGAGCACTGCAATTTCTTTTTGCACAGCAAAACGTACCAATTGAATTTGACGAGACCTGCGAAAACCGCCTGACAAATACTCCGCTTGGCGCGGTGATTCGAGATGATCATTCTGTGCAGTTTGTGACACAGATCGTGGCGGTGTAAGACTGAGCATAAACACGAATGAGAAATCAACGCTCCCGCCCTGGCGTAATCTGGATCGTCCCCACACCCGTCGCTCGCCGAGGCGAGAGCCAGTGCACCCACAGTCCCCGCATCCAGGCGATCGCATACAGCACGCACACCACGAAGATGCCCCACTGGCTGGCTTTCCAGTCGGCATAGAACCAGAAGGGCTGGCCCAGCATCCCGAAGATGCAAGCCCATCGTGCCTGCGCTGGATCACGCGACTGCGAGAGCCAGGCAGCGGCCGCGCCCATAATGGCGATGGCGATCTGGTCCATGGCAATCAGTCCAGCCGGACTTCGAAGTAGCCTTCCTCGGCCTCGCCTTGCAACTCAGCGAAGCCGGCCTGGCGCGCTGCCGCAGCCGCCTTCGCCCAGCGGTTGATCGTCGCCAGGGCCCGAGTGCGGGCTTCGGGCGAAGCATCATCGTCCTCCTGCTCCTGAATGCGTTGCACGGATGCGAGGGTGTCCACGACGCCCTCCGGTCCACCAAGCAGGCGTTCCAGTGAGCGGGCGTAGGCGGCCTCAGCCGCAATGCGCTCGCTCGCAGGCAGGGTGGGGCAGTCGCGCAGTGCAACCGTGTATCGGGTTTCGATGGCGTTCATGGCGCTCTCCAATGACTGTATGAAACACCAGTATATCGATACCGCCTTTCGGCGGGGTCCCAATTTCAGGTCTCGATCAGTGCCGGCGCAAGAATCTTGCGATGCAGGGGACTGACATGCCGCCACTGCATGCCCACGCCTTCCACCCAGGCATCCAGTAGTTCCGGGGTTACGTCCTGGTCGGCGCGCATCTGCGCGGCCACCTCGGCGATGGCTTGCTGATAGCCACGCCGGTAACTGCCCTCCAACTGCGTGTCGGCGGGACCAATGTCCGCCCCAGGACGCATCGCACCACCCAACAAGCCGGCCAAGTCCAGACGATTCAATCTCATAGAAAACTCCCTTTTGTAGTTTGTAGAACCCGGTCGATCACGAGGTTCTGCCGACCTCGTTCGCACGGGCGATGGCAAGTATCACATCCCGTGCAATGCGTCGCGGAGCAGCTGGCAGATTGAGGAATGCCTCCATGCGGTTCGGTCGTCAGGTGCCATGGGTCGTGGCGAGTTGGATGGTTTGACCGAAGGGCTTTTGGCCCCATGCATGAGTTCGTGCACCGGCACTCCCAACCAATCGGAAAGCGCCTGCAGCTTGGGGTAGCTGGGAATGGTCTCTCCCATCAACCAGCGGCGCACGCCATGCAGCGTGATCGGCTTGTCGGCCGGGCGCCGGCTGTTGAACTCGCGCTGTAGCACGGCGGGCTTGGCCGCATAGCCAGCGTTTTCCATCGCCTGTCGCAGTGTTTGAGCGAACTGCTGCTTCATGTCAGGCGACTGTTTCATGGTCGGCATTCATTCCCTTTCTTTGTTTCATGCATGCTTAGCAGAACCGGACCGGCCAAGCAAGCGTAAACCCTCCGCGACATCGCGCAGGGTTCTCGCTGGCCTGCCTGGCCCGTCGTCAATACAGTGCTGCGCCATCATGGAAGAAGCACTGGACCCCGAATTCTCGCCGCCCAGCCCTGCGCGGCAACCGCGACTGAGGGCGCAGCACAGCAACCCCGCCCCCAACGCGGGATGGCCGCACTCCGGCCGCGATGCGCTGGATCACGCCCACGCGGTCTACGCGATCGTGCAGCATCTGTCCTCGCTGGGCCTGGCCAACTGGACATCAAGGCTGCTGCAATGGCTGGGCCGCTACGACGGGCTGGAGCGCCACCTGGAGGACTGGCAAGCACCCAACATCTGCGTTCGCGACGTGTTGCTCCGGCATGTCTGCCGCATCCCCGGTGAAGCTGCCGCAAGTTTGGATGTTCGGGTGGCCCACGCCCGCCGGCTTGCCATCGTGCAGGATCTGCTGACCCTGGACCTGGTGCGCGTGCGCGCATGGTGGGGCAACGAGCATCGGCCCGAGGCATCCGCTTGCTTGTGGAGTCCGCTGGAGCAATGCTGGCTGGACTTCATCGAGATGCCGCATGGAGACGAGGACTGGCTTTGCGTCGATGACAGCCGGCCGGCATCCAAGCCATGGCTGGAGCAACTGTCCCGCTACCTGCTGGCACCCGCATGAAGCGATCGCTCGAATGGCTTCGCAGCCGGTGGGTGGATGCAGGCCGGATGCTTGGGCGTCAGGGCGTGCCCGCTCGTGCAACCCTTCCCGCCACGGCCCCCACACCGACCACACCCAACCCACCCACCACGCCGCGGAGCATCGCCGTGGAGGGCTCGGAGCAGGGGTGGCTGCGTCTGTTGCCCGCCGACGAGTTGCTGGTGTGCGTGAACGCGGACAAGGCAATGCAGGACATGTGGCGCCAGTCGCGCCTGGCGCAAAGCGTATGGCTGCGCGATCTGCTGCCCGCGATCCACCGCTACGCAGAGATGGTGCAGCTAATGCCGGCGTCCGAGGCCCATCACCACGCGCACGTGGGCGGGCTGCTGGCCCACACCCTGGAAATGCTCCTGGCGGCCATGACTTGGCGCAATGGGCACTTCCTTCCAGAGGGCGCCCCCATCGAGCAGATCGATGCCGAGCGCGACGAGTGGACCTACGTGGTGTTCTTCGCCGCGCTTCTGCACGACATCGCAAAGCCACTGACGGATCTGCGCGTCACATGGCGCACGCCTGGGGCGGCGGAGCGCACCCGGTGGAATCCGATCGGGGGACCGATGACGCGGATCGAGCCGGGCAGGGCGGCAGAGTACCTCGTGGAGTTCGCCCCCAAATCCGCAAGGGACTATGGCGCGCATTCGCGCCTGGCGGTCACGCTGCTGGGTCAGATCGCACCGGCCACGGCGGTGACGTTTCTCGCACGCCGGCCGCACACGCTGGAGGCGCTAACCCGCTTCCTTTCGGGCACCAAGGATGGGCTGGTGGCGAGCATCGTCGGCCGCGCCGATCAGGCATCGACCCAGCGCGCTTTGCTGCACGGCAGCCGGGCGCGGTTCACCACCAGCAATGCGATCCCGCTCATCGACCTGCTGATGAATGCGGTGAAGGCCATGCTGCGCGCGGGCACCGCGCTGCCGCTGAACCGCTCGGGCGCGGCGGGCTGGGTGCATGACGGCTCGATGTGGTTCGTGGCCAAGCGCCTGGCCGATGGCGTGCGCACCTGGATCAAGGACCATGCCCCCGAGGAAGCCGTACCGGGCGAGGCCAAGAACGACCGGCTGTTCGACACCTGGCAGGAGTACGGCTGCATCGAGGTGAATCCGCACAGCGGCCAGGCGATCTGGTACGTGACGGTGCAGGGTCAGGCCCAGGATGCAGCAGGCAGTGCCGACAGTGCAACAGGCCCGCAGGAAGCTGCCGCAACGCATCAGGACACGGTTGCAGCAGGCTACAGCCACTCGCTGACCATGCTGAGGTTTCCATTGGCCAAGTTCTATGACGATCCGAGCCAGTACCCCCAGCCGATGGCCGGCCGCATCGTGGTGCGGGACAAACGCAAGGATGAAGCAGCAGGAGAGGGCGACCAGGAGGATGGGGCAGGGCAGGTGTCGGTGCAGCAGGGCGCCGAAAGCGCTGATGCAGCGCGTGCATCGAGGCAACCCGACAAGGATGCGGCAGCTCTCGCGCCAGCGCCCCAACCTGCAGCATCCCACGCCCAGGAGGCTGGAGCAAACCGCAACAAGTCCAAGGCTGCGGCAACTTCTCAAAAGCCCAACGAGAACCAGCTTAAGGCCCCCGCGTTCAATCGGCCCAAGCCCAAGCCTGCGGCAGGGTCGAGCGGCAACGCGCAGGAGATTGCGGCAAATTCTCCAAATGCTGCGCCATCAACTGCGCCATCAACTGCGCCAGCATTCGCCGCCCCGGCCCAGGCATCAGTGCCGGCACCCGCCGCTTCCGTACCCGCCAAACCGCCTGCCCAGGCGAAGGCACCCCAACGCATTGAGCCCACGTTCCCGCCCTTGGACGATGTGATCCGCATCGGGGGCAAGGACGATGGCTTCGACGTCGATGACGGATGGCTGGACGAGGACGACGACGTGCGCACCGCCGCGCCCGCGCCGGTGCGGCCCAGCATGCCGGCAGCGCCATCCAGGCCACCCCTGGTGGCGCCCAAGAATGCGCCAACGCCGAACGGCAAGAAAGCACCTGCAGCGCCGACACCGGAACAGTCCGTGCCCAAACCCAAGGCTGCATCAACAACGAGGGCGCCCGCGCCGGCGTCGTCGCCAACGCCAGCACCCACCACGGCTCCATCCACGGTAACGCCGCCGGCGCGACCCGAGCCCGGCTTCGTGCGTCCGCTCTTTGGCGTGACCCCAGAAACGTCTGCGCGCACGCCGCCCACGCCCGTGGTCCTGGCGCCGCACCTGCCCGAGCTGCCCCACGAAGCAGCCGCCCGCAAGGTCGAGCCCAGCGAGGTCGCCATCGCCTTCATGCGCTGGCTGCAAAACGGCCTGGCCAGCCGCGAGATCAAGCACAACGAGACCGGCGCCGCCGTGCATTTCGTGGAAGAAGGCATGGCGCTGGTGTCGCCGCTGATCTTCAAGCTCTACGCCCGAGAGACCGGGCCCGCCGATCAAGCCGACGCAACGGGCCTGCAGGTGCAGCGCGAGGTCATCAAGGCCGGCTGGCACCGCATGACCTCGGGCCAGGGCAAGGGCCGCGTGAACATCCTGCGCTACCAGGTCATGGGCCGAGGCGGCGCCAGCGTCGGGCGGCTCGCTGCCGTCGTGCTGGCCGAGCCCGACCGCTGGGTTTTGCCCGTACCGCCGGCCAACCCGGTCTTGAAGCTGGAATGATCAACCACCCCACATCGAGTAAGTTTGAATTCAGAAAAGAATCGTCTTGACACAAAGCCGGCGGTTCGACGATTGACACAGCTAGCTGGATGCACCTACAGTCCACACCGTGCGATTCAGCGGGTGAACGCCGAAAAATCGTCTAAGTGCATTTATCTGTCGGGATATTGATCTCATTTTTTTATATCTCCTGACTAGATACGATGTATATTATGTAAAATCATTAAAGCACGGATGCTTGCGTGATCTGCTTTGAGTCTCACCATGCCACGCCTGCCTTGCATTAAGCTGAGCAAGCCCCTGCATCTGCATCACCCGCAGTTTGCTTGACTACAACAATATGGAGACAAGCCATGCGCATTTCACATCCGGCGGTACTCAGCCGCCGTCGCCTCGTTCTCTCAGGCTCTGCAGCCGCCGTTTCGGTTCTGCCATGGCGCATCGGGAGTGCCCAATCCACCTGGCCTACGAAACCACTGCGACTGGTGGTCCCATTTGCGCCCGGCGGCAGCTCCGAAATCGTGGCCCGCGCGGTCGCTGCAGAAATGTCCAAGACCATCGGTCAGAACGTGTTCGTGGACAACAAGCCGGGCGCTGCAGGAAACATCGCCATGCAGGAAGTCGCCAACAGCACCGACGAGCACACATTGATCCTGGGCCATATCGGTACGCTGGCCGTCAACCCCTACATCTTTCCGAAGCTGCCATACGACGCCAACCGTGACTTTGCGCCCATCACGCTGGTGTCCAAAGTGCCAAGCTTGTACGTGGTGCATCCGGATCTGCCGATCAAGAGTCTTTCGGAATTCATTGCCTATGCAAAAGCCCGTCCGGGCCAGCTCAATTACGGTTCTGCGGGAAATGGCAGCGCTGGCCATTTGGCATTCGAGTATTTGAAGATGGTGACCGACACGTTCATGTTGCACGTGCCTTATCGGGGAACGGGCCCCATGCTCACCGACCTGATGGCCGGCCGCCTGCAGGCCGCAGCCGTGGGCGCACCGGCCCTGCTGCCTTTCATCAAGGCCGGGAAATTGCGCTGCATTGCCACGGGAACCGCACAGCGGCTTCCCCAATTGCCGGATGTGCCCACGGTGGCTGAACAGGGATTCAAAGGTTTCGAAATGACCCAGTGGTACGGGTTGATGGCCCCCAGCAAATGGCCCAAAGCCCATCTGGCCAAACTGGAAACCGAGGCCGTCAAGGCAGCGCGAAGCTCTCTGGTCAAGGAAAAGCTGTCTCAGGAAACGGCTTTGGCGGTTGGAAACACCAGTGCGGAGTTCGACGCTTTCATCAAATCAGAACAGGCGCGCTGGAAACCCGTCATTGCGCGGGCCCAGATCAAACCCGAAGGCATGGGCTGAAGATCAGCTAAGCGCGGCGAAAAAAAAGGCCACTGACTCGTGTCGATCGAGAAATCACTGGACTCTTCATCACCACGAAACTCAAGGCGATTGAGGAAGGGGTCCAAAACGACCGCGGTGAAGCCTCCCGGATCGAGTTGCAGCAATTCGATGGACACGCCTTGGTGCACCCAGCGCTCGCACAGCGAGAGAAAGTCGCCATTCAGAAAGATGCTGCACAGCGATGACAGCTGGAGCGCGTTGATTTGTTCAACGTGCTCCACGAACTTGAGTTGCAAACGCACCAAGCCGTCTTCTGCCACCCAAAACTCGCTGTAGCTTCTTTTGAACCCGAGGTCTTTCTCGTAGAAATTTCGCGCTCGTTCTTCGCCATGGCGCGGTATGGGCACATGGATCCACGTGGCGATGTACTCGTTGGAAAAGGAAGAATCCATTCAGCATCCCAATTTGGATTTTGGCCGGCCGCTCACAGGCGCCGCGGCTCGCGCGGCAGCAATGGCCGCTGCGTTTCCTCGCGCCGGTTTGACGCCAAGGTCCGTCAAGGCCTGTTTCTCCGCAAGGTAAAAAGAGCTTCGATTTTCTGCGCCATCGACCCCGATATCGATGAATTTATAACCTTCTGCATGGCGATCATTGATCCAGTCGATATTGCCTTGCACGGCCTTGCGCTCCCATTCGTAGGAACTCATGGTTTCGGTGGAGGCGCCACTGGAACGGATGACTCCAGGCCAGTCCTTCTTGATCGTTCTGAACTCGTGTCCCGACAGCCGGGGGTTCTCTCTCATCGCTTTGGCATAGGCCTCCACGGCGCCCTGCCCCTCTCCGATGATGACGTACTTTTCCAGGCCCCAAGGGTCGGTCCACCGCAATGGATTGTCCGCATAGAGATGCAGATGGCTGCCACCCGCCAGCCCGATAGGGTCGGCGCTGATGAAGCGCCCGATGTCCGGGTCGTAGAAGCGGAACGTGTTGTAGTGCAGCCCTGTGTCACGGTCCAGGTACTGCCCCTGCAGCCGCAGGTTCTGCTCGATCGCCTCGCCCCGGCCGTGCGCCTGCGCCTCGGGGATGGCGCTGCCGTCGATGCGCACCGCCTCCCACTGCTCCCTGAGCGCCCCGCCCCAGGTGCGGTAGCTGGCGCGCCAGCGCACCTGGCCCTCGGGGTCGGTCAGTTCCTCCGGCAGGCCCGAGGGGTCGGCATGGAAGTAGTAGATCTGCGCGCCGTCCGGCGCCTCTTCGCGTGGCGCGGCCTGTTCCCTGGCCCGCTCCGTGGCTGGCACCGCCGCCTGCACAGCTTCGACCGCCCTGCCCCCTTGCGCATCGATGCGCGCCAGCGGCACATAGCCGCCCGGCTCGTACACATAGCTGGTCACCCGCGTCCCGCGGCGCTCCTCGATCAGCCGCATTCCCTCCCACACGAACTCCGTCACTCCGAACGCGTCCTCGCTCGCCACCCGCCGCCCCAGCGCGTCGTAACGGTAGCGCGTGACCTGGCGCGTTGCCTCGGCCGTGCCCGGGCGGCGCACCGTGGTCACGGCCACCAGTTGGTCCTCCGCATCCCACTCGAAGTGCTGCAGCGTGTGCCGCCCGCTCTTTTTCTGGACCAGGCGGCCCAGGCCGTCGTAGGCGTAGCGCTTGTCCTCGTACACGCGCAAGAGGTTGTCGCGCAGGTAGCCGTGCGAACCGGCGCCCGCCGGTCCCGACCCCACCCCATGACTTGCCTGCGAGTCCATCAGGTTGCCGGCGGGGTCGTAGTCGAAACGCTCCTGCATGCGCTCGAGGCCTGATGCGCCCGATGCATTCGGCGCGCCCTGCCCGGCCCCCGGCCCCATGCGCAAGGCCTGCAGCACCCGCCCGGTGCCGTCGTACTGGCAGCTGCTGCGCCCCTTGTGGCTGTGCACGCTGTCGCGCAGCTCGCCCGCCGCGTCGTAGCGGTATTGCTTGAGCAGGCCGGTGGCATGGCTGGGGCCGTGCTCGGCCAACTCCACCTGCTGCTGATGCCACTCGCGCTCCCAGCCCGCCGCCTGCAGGCCCGCATCCGAGCGCGTCCAGCTGCCCACGCGCCGCCCCAGCGGATCGAGCAGATAGCGCGTTCCCAGGCTGCCCTGGCTGCGGTGCACTTCGCGGTGCAGCGCATCGCGCTCGAAGTCGGCGATCAGCCGGTGCGCCTCGCTCGCCGGCACGGCAGTCAGGTCATCGCCTTCTTCTCTTGCCGCTTCGCCCCCTTCAACCGCTTCGGCCGCCAGCGATTCCCGCAGGCCCAGGCCGATGCGGTGCAGATGCCCAGAGCCGTAGCGCAGGTAGTTCAGGCTGCGCTGCAGCACCCGGCCGCCGGGCCGGGCGACGGCAGGCAGTTCGGTGCGCGTGCGGTGCCCGAGCGCGTCGTGCGCGTGGCGCAGGCGGTGGGTGTGCCCGGAGACCGCATCCGTGGCGTGCTCGGCCACCAGACGGCCCACGGCGTCGTATTCGAAGCGCACGGTGTGCAGCAGCTCTTCCCGGGCGGGATCCTGGTGGTCAGGTTCGCCATCTCCTTCTTCTACCACCCGCAGGCGCGCGGCCTCCACCACCCGCCCCGCGGCATCGTGCCGGTAGCGCAGGATCTGGCCCTGGCAGCGCTTTTCCATGAGGCGCCCGAGCGCGTCGCGCACGATTTCGGTGCGCCGCGCGGGCATGGCGCTCTGCACCTTAAGTCCTTGCGCCAGGGTGCCTTCGGTGGCCTGGGTTTCGATGTCCCCGAACACGTCATCGCCCCCGCCCGCGTGGTGGGTGATGGCGGTGACCTGGCCGTCGGGGTCGTATTCGAGCGCGATGCGCGTGCCGTCCAGGCGCACTTCTTCGATGAGCCGGTCGCCAGCGTCGTAGCCGAAGCGGTAGCTGGCGCCGTTTTCTGTCGTGAACTCGGCCATGCGGTGCGCCACGTCGTAGCGCACGCCACTTTGCCGCCCTTCGGCGTCCACGCGCCACAGGCGCTGGCCCCGCGCGTTGTAGCCATAGCGCGTGGCGCGCGAGAGTGCATCGGTGTGCTGCACGAGGCGCCCGGCGCTATCGTGCGCGAAGGTCTGGCTGCTGCCGTCGGGCAGGGCCACGGACACGAGGCGCCCGCGCGCATCGAAGGTGCTGCGGGTGACTTGCCCGATCGCGTCGGTGACACTTTGCAACTGCCCATGCCCGTCGTAGGCGTAGTGGGTGCTTTGCCCGGAGCAGTCGGTGTGGCGCATGAGCAGCGCGCGCTCGTTCCACACGAGGGTGCTGCGCCCGCCCCGCGCGTCGGTGATCTGCACGGGCAGGCCGCTGGCGTCCCAGGCGGTCTCGGTGGTGCGGCCGTCCGGCGTGGTTTCGGTGGTGGGCAGGCCCCGATCGTCGTATTCCCAGCGCCAGGTGGCGCCGTCGGGCCCGGTCACGCGCAAGGGCACGAACCAGCGGCTGTCCCACAGGGTACGTGTGAGCCGGCCCAGCGGGTCGATGATGCCGGTCTGCAGGGCGTTCTCGTCGTACTGAAACGTGATGGTGGCGCCGCTGGGCCGTGTGCAGGCGAGCAGTTCGCGCCGCTCGCTCCAGCGCAGCTGCCAGGTGTGGCCCAGGGGGTTTTGATACCGGGTGAGGTTGTGATGGCGGTCCCAGCGCCAGCGCTGGCAGCGGCCCAGCTGGTCGGTGGCGGTCGTTTCGCCGCCGCTGGATTGCGCCCCCCCGTTCGCAATGCCGTCCTCGCCGGTCAGGGTGTAGGCAATGTCGTAGGTTTCGCCGTCCTCGGTCCAGTGGCGCACGACGCGGCGGTCGCGCAGGCGCTGGCCCTGGGGGCCACGCGCGCCGTCCTGGCGCTCGGGACCGCTGGCCTGCGCGGCGCTCTCCCAGGCGTAGTGGCACGCAAAGCCGCCGGCATCAACCTGCAGGACCATAAGGCGTTCGGCATAGGCAAAGCGCCGGGTGAGGCTGCGCGTGCGGTCGAGCACTTCGGTGAGCTGGCCAGGTACGGGGTCTTCGGGCGAATGACCGGGGCCCTGGCGATCCTGATGGGGACTCTCGGCCGCATAGCGGTAGCTAGCGAGCAGGCCCAGTTGCTCGCCGGGGGCGGCCTGTACCAGGTGGATGGACTGCACCTGGCGGGCCTGCCCCGCGTAGTCCAGCCGCAGTACCCGCCCCAGGTGGTCGGTGAGGCCCACCAGGCGCCGCGCGCTGTCGTAACGCAGCGCGATCCAGTGCCCGAAACGGTCGCGCAGGCGCAGGAGCTTGAGGACATGGGTGCCGGGCTCTTCGGGCGCCGGGCCGAATTGCTCGTGGATGTGGTCGAGGCCGCTGACTTCGAAGTGCCCCCCGGCGGTGCACCCGACGATGAAGCCCTCTCCAGTGTTGAAGAGGGCGTTGCCTGGTTCGACCCAGGGCAGCTCGATGTGCCGCCCCTGCGGATTGACGTAAACGAGGCGCCCGGCCTGTCCACTGCCTGGCGCTGGGCGAACCACGTGCAGTTCGATGTCGTAGGGCACGCTCCAGCCCTCGCCGTGCACGGTGTCCTGACGGTGGTCGTGGTTGCTGTAAAAGCGCCGCCATTCGATGGGCAAAGGCCCGGGGAGCACGAAGTCGGTGTCGCGGCTGCCGTCCAAGACCTTGCCGCCCGTCGCGGGATGCACGGGATAGCCGATCAGGGACCGGAACCCGCGCCCGAGCCACTCGCCGGCCATGCCGACGACGGCGCCCATGGCCAGGCACCCCACCCGCCCCAGGAAGTTGCCGCGCCCCATGGCCAGGCCGACACCGATCTCCAGCGCGGTCTCCCACCACAGCTTGTCGTCGGCGACGTTGAGGTAGGCGGTCTTGTTGCCGCCAAAGAAGACGGTGTCCGCGCCGGTGGCGATCTGCGCGGCGCACATGAGCTTGTCGCCCTTGCGCGCAGCGGGAAAAGTCTCGATGAAGACGCTGTCGGTGCCCTCGGCGATGAAATTGGAGTTGGGTGAGGAGTGCTTGGTGCAGGCGGTGAAATCGGCGACGGCCCGCATGGCCAGGCGTTTTTCGATGAGAACGGTGCCCGCCCCCTGCGCGCCCAGCTTGCCCGTGATCTCCAGTTCACCGATGTCCTCGGTCATCTCCTGGATCTTCTTTTCCTTGTAGCTGCTCCAGCCGGTCGCCCCTCCGATGAAGCCAGCCAGCAGGCCGCACGCCAGGATCGCCCCGCAGCCCATGGTGGCCACCGATACCCCAGCCAACAGCGCCACCGCACCTGCCACCAGCAAGGTCTCCACCATCCCCGACGCCAGCCGCAACCCCACCCGCGCCAGCCTCGACCACACCGACACGTGCCCGATGTCGTCGCCCAGCCTCGCCGCCGCCAGTCCACCCATGTTTTGTCTCCATCTTTTTCAAGCCGTGCCTTCAGGCACGTGCGTTCGGGTCGTCGCCCCGTCGTCACTCACGCAAGACGAAACTCCCCAAGACATCGCTCACCATCTTGTGGTGCTCATCGGTGAAAGGGACCGGCAGCGAGAACGTCAGGCTCAGCACCTGGCGCGTGTCCGGCAGCAGGAACAGCGACTGCACGTGGTAAACCGTTTTGCCCTGCTGCTTGTAGCTCACCGAAAACTTCGAGCCGCCGATTTTTTGGCCGGCCCCCAAAAATGCGGGCTCGATCTCGCTGCGGGTGAATTTGCTCACTTGCCGGGAAAGATCGTTCAACTGGCGCTTCAAGAACTCCGGAGGCGTTTCGTCCGCCTCCAGCGGGTCCTTCGAGATCGCGATGGTCATGCCGCCGGAGCCGGGCTCGGGCGCCAGCAGGTGCATGGTGCGGTCCGTCACATGGGGCGGTGGCGTGATGTGGCCTTCTTGGAAGTGATAAAGCATGGTTTTTTCTTATGGAGGCCTCGGGCGGAGGGCCTCAGCAATTGAGGTTGATCTTTTTCCCGAACTGGTCAAGGTCGTCCTGGAAGTTGAAGACGCCTTTCACGCCATTGAGCACGATCGTGCCATCGGCCTTCAAGGTGATGGACGCCGCGCCGCAAACCAGGGTCACGCTCTCTCCCGCCACCTGCGTGATGTTCTTGCCCGCGTTCACGAACACCGTGTCGCTCTGCGCATTCACCACCACGTTTTCCTTGGCCAGCACGTTGGCGTTCAGGCTGGTGGAGGACAGCGATATGTTCTGCTCCGCCACCAGATTCATGTTGCCGGTTTGGGCCACGGAGGCCACATCCCCGCCCGAGACCATGTTGCTTTGCCCGCCCGAAGTCACATGCGTGAGCATGCCGGCCTTGGCCAACTGCGTGAGTTGCGCGCCACTGGAGATGGTCACGTGCTGCTGTGCATGCACCGACGTGCTCTGGCCCGAACTGACGACGATGGGCTTGGGACTGATCATGCTTTGCCCTTCCGGGCTCACGATGGACACGATCGGCTTGGTGATGTCCTTGGACAAATCCATCAGGCCACGCGCATCCGGCATGGCAGGGTCGGTGTTGGTGGGCATGGCCGTTTCCGCGCCCCCTCCTCCATCACCACCCGAGCGGGAACTTGCCATCTTGGCCAGCGAGGCCAAGCCGCCCGCCGCGCCCCCGGTCATGGCCGCAATGCCTGCCCCCATGCTGGCGATCTGCGAGGACTTGGCATCCGCCAATGCGCCGATGGTGGCGTTCACCGACGACACGGCCTGCCCGGCCTCCTGCATGAGTGAAGAGGTGTTGGCAAGCGTCGCACCCAGCTGATCGAACCCGTCCGGGTTGTTGCTCGCCACCTTGGAGGTGAAGTCCTGCGGGTATGTGGTGATCAGCAGGCCCTTGTCCGCCCGGATCGACCCCCACAGGTCCGTGCGCAGCTCGAACCCGTACCCGCGCTGCGAGCCGCTGCCCTGGTGCATCAGATACCCCATGTTCAGGTACGTG
>NZ_BAAJYR010000036.1:0-24252 GCF_057546605.1 Acidovorax sp. KPB24-03
GGGGCGTCGCTCAAGGCCCAGGACTTTTTGCAAATCATCGCCTCAGCGCAATAAAGACGCCGGCATACAGCTATCAAATTAGGAGTGAATAGAGAATGAATGCGCTTGTGAATGTGATTTTGGCGGTGCAGATCCTGGCTGCGCTGGGGATGATCGGTTTGATCTTGATCCAGCATGGCAAGGGTGCGGACATGGGGGCTGCCTTCGGCAGTGGAAGTTCTGGCAGCCTGTTCGGCGCCAGCGGCAGTGCCAATTTCCTGTCGCGCAGCACCGCAGTGCTGGCAGGGGTGTTCTTCGTGGCGACTCTGGCGCTGGCGTACTTTGGCAATGTCCGTCCCGCGGGTGTTGGCAGCGTGCTGGAAGTGCCTGGGGTGGTGGCGCCTGCTCAGCCTGCTTCCGGCGCGGCTTCCGAAGTGCCTTCGGTGCCCGTGGTGCCTGCCTCCGGCGCTGGGCAGATCCCTACCAAGTAAGAAGAAAAGCGCAAAATTTGATCCTGCTCCTCGGAGCAGGGTTTTTCCGGAGTAGAATCCCGGATTGTCTGGAAAGCCAAAAACCCAACGGGTTCCTCATGCCATCCAGATGCATAAATCAGCCGTCGTGGTGAAATTGGTAGACACGCTATCTTGAGGGGGTAGTGGCGAAAGCTGTGCGAGTTCGAGTCTCGCCGACGGCACCAAAACAAAAGCCCATCCAACACGCCCATCTTGGGGCGTCTGGGTGCAGCTTCAGCGGTGAGCACATCCTCCAGATGAACCTCGATCAGTACCTCCCCGTTCTTTTGTTCATCTTGGTCGGCATCGGTGTCGGCGTCGTCCCGCTGGTGCTGGGCTATGTCCTCGGCCCCAATCGCCCGGATGCGGCCAAAAACTCCCCCTACGAATGCGGTTTCGAGGCCTTCGAAGACGCGCGCATGAAGTTCGATGTGCGCTACTACCTCGTTGCCATCCTCTTCATTCTTTTTGATCTGGAAATCGCCTTCCTGTTTCCGTGGGCGGTTTCGCTCCACGAGGTGGGGCTGACGGGTTTCATTGCCGTTGTCATCTTCCTGGCCATCCTCGTCGTGGGCTTTGCCTACGAGTGGAAAAAGGGTGCCCTGGATTGGGAATGACCGGTCTTCACAAGGAATGACACGATGATTGAAGGCGTGATGAAGGAAGGCTTCATCACCACCAGTTACGACTCGGTGGTGAATTGGGCCAAGACCGGCTCGCTGTGGCCCATGACCTTTGGTCTGGCCTGCTGTGCGGTGGAGATGATGCACGCCGCGGCGGCGCGTTACGACATCGGCCGTTTCGGTGCCGAGGTGTTTCGCGCCAGTCCGCGCCAGTCCGATCTGATGATCGTGGCCGGTACGCTGTGCAACAAGATGGCGCCGGCCCTGCGCAAGGTGTACGACCAGATGTCCGAGCCGCGCTGGGTGCTGTCCATGGGTTCGTGCGCCAATGGCGGTGGCTACTACCACTACAGCTATTCGGTGGTTCGCGGCTGCGATCGCATCGTTCCGGTGGATGTGTACGTGCCGGGTTGTCCGCCCACGGCCGAGGCGCTGATCTACGGGATCATCCAGCTTCAGCAGAAGATCCGCCGCACCAATACCATCGCTCGCGTCTGAAGGGTTGACGATGACTGCCTTTGCTATTCGACC
This sequence comes from Acidovorax sp. KPB24-03, assembly GCF_057546605.1. Taxonomy (NCBI): domain Bacteria; kingdom Pseudomonadati; phylum Pseudomonadota; class Betaproteobacteria; order Burkholderiales; family Comamonadaceae; genus Acidovorax; species Acidovorax sp. KPB24-03. Next base: position 1,646 of record NZ_BAAJYR010000036.1, read on the forward strand.
CGAAGCACTTCGGGACGCGATTGCCGCTGCGCTTGGCGACAAAGTGCGCCAGCTTTCGGTGGCGCTGGATGAGGTGACCCTGGTGGTTTCCGCGACGGACTATCTGGCGGCCATGCAGTTGCTGCGTGATGCGCCGGGCTGCCGCTTCGAACAGCTGGTCGACCTGTGCGGCGTGGACTACTCCTCGTATGGCGACGTCGGCGTGGAGGGGCCGCGCTACTGCGTGGTCTCGCACCTGCTGTCGGTCAGCATGAACCAGCGCGTGCGGGTGAAGGTGTTCTGCCCGGATGACGATTTTCCGGTCGTGCCGTCGGTCTCGGACCTCTGGAACTCTGCCAACTGGTACGAGCGCGAGGCGTTCGACCTGTACGGCATCGTGTTCGACGGGCACAGCGACCTGCGCCGTATCCTCACCGACTACGGCTTCATCGGGCACCCCTTCCGCAAAGATTTTCCGTTGTCCGGGCACGTGGAAATGCGCTACGACGCCGAGCAGCGCCGCGTTGTCTACGAGCCGGTCACGATCGAGCCGCGCGAGATCACGCCCCGCATCATCCGCGAAGAAAAGTACGGAGGCCTGCACTGAGGCGCTCGCGCCGAAAAGTGATCCACCATGGCTGAAATCAAGAACTATTCCCTGAACTTCGGGCCGCAGCATCCGGCCGCACACGGTGTGCTGCGTCTTGTGCTCGAGCTGGACGGCGAAGTTGTGCAGCGTGCCGACCCCCACATCGGCCTGCTGCACCGCGCCACCGAAAAGCTGGCCGAGCACAAGACCTTCATCCAGTCGCTGCCCTACATGGACCGCCTGGACTACGTCTCGATGATGTGCAACGAGCACGCCTACTGCCTGGCCATCGAGAAGCTGCTGGGGCTGGACGTGCCCGTGCGTGCGCAGTACATCCGGGTGATGTTCTCCGAGATCACGCGCCTGCTGAACCACCTGATGTGGCTGGGTTCGCATGGCAACGACTGCGGCAGCTCCACCATCCTGATCTATACCTTCCGCGAGCGCGAAGACCTTTTCGACATGTACGAGGCGGTCTCCGGTGCGCGCATGCACGCGGCGTACTTCCGTCCGGGCGGCGTGTACCGCGACCTGCCGGATTCGATGCCGCAGTACAAGGCCAACAAGATCCGTAACGCCAAGGCCATCGAGGCGCTGAACCAGAACCGCAGCGGCTCCCTGCTGGACTTCATCGACGACTTCACGCAGCGGTTCCCGAAGTGCGTGGATGAATACGAAACGCTGCTCACCGACAACCGCATCTGGAAGCAGCGCACGGTCGGCATCGGCGTCGTGACGCCGGAGCGCGCCCTCAATCTGGGCATGACCGGCCCGATGATCCGCGGCTCGGGCATCGCATGGGATCTGCGCAAGACGCAGCCCTACGACGTCTATGACCGCATGGACTTCGACGTGCCGGTGGGTAAGACAGGCGACTGCTACGACCGCTATCTGGTGCGTGTGCAGGAGATGCGCCAATCCAACCGCATCATCAAGCAGTGCGTGGACTGGCTGCGTGCCAACCCCGGCCCGGTGATCACGGACAACCACAAGGTGGCGCCTCCTTCGCGCGAATCCATGAAGTCGAACATGGAGGAGCTGATCCACCATTTCAAGCTCTTCACCGAAGGTTTCCGCGTGCCCGAAGGCGAAGCGTATGCGGCCGTGGAGCATCCCAAGGGCGAGTTCGGCATTTACCTGGTGAGCGACGGCGCCAACAAGCCCTACCGCCTGAAGATCCGCGCGCCCGGCTTTGCCCACCTGGCCACTTTGGACGAAATGGCCCGTGGCCACATGATTGCCGATGCTGTGGCCATCATTGGCACGATGGATATCGTGTTCGGGGAGATTGACCGATGAATACCGAAACGAAGACGGTGGTGCCCGCCGCGTCCCAGATTACCGACGCGACGCTGGCGCGCTTTGCGCGCGAAGTGGCGAAGTACCCCGCGGAACAGAAGCAGTCGGCCGTCATGGCCTGCCTGGCCATCGTCCAGCAGGAACTGGGCTGGGTCAGCACCGAGAACGAGGCCGTGATCGCCAGCTACCTGGGCATGCCCCAGATCGCCGTGCACGAAGTCACCACGTTCTACAACATGTACAACCAGCAGCCGACGGGCAAGTACAAGCTCAACGTCTGTACCAACCTGCCGTGCCAGCTGCGTGATGGCCAGAAGGCGCTGCATCACCTGGAAAAGAAACTGGGCGTGGCCATGGGCGAGACCACGGCCGATGGCCTGTTCACGCTGCAACAGTGCGAATGCCTCGGTGCCTGCGCCGATGCGCCCGTGATGCTGGTCAACGACCGCACCATGTGCAGTTTCATGGACAACGACAAGCTCGATCAGCTCGTGGATGGCCTGCGCCAAGCCGAAGGCGTGGCATCCGCGGCCCGGGCGGAAGGGCAAGCATGACCACCGCTGCGCAGATCCTGTCGCAATTTCAGGCGACGGGCGTTCAAACCTGCTTCCACGACCGCCACATCGATCCGCAGATTTATGCGGGCCTGGATGGCACCAACTGGAGCCTCAAGGACTACGAGGCACGCGGTGGCTATGCCGCCCTGCGCAAGATTCTGGCGCAGGGCGAAGGCGTGGGCCTCACCCAGGACCAGGTCATTGCGACCGTCAAGGAATCGGGCCTGCGTGGCCGTGGCGGTGCGGGCTTTCCCACCGGCCTCAAGTGGAGCTTCATGCCCCGCTCGTTCCCTGGCCAGAAGTACCTCGTCTGCAATTCCGACGAAGGCGAGCCGGGCACCTGCAAGGACCGCGACATCCTGCAGTTCAACCCGCACATCGTCATCGAAGGCATGATCATCGCGGCTTACGCGATGGGCATTTCCGTGGGTTACAACTACATCCACGGCGAAATCTTCCAGACCTACGACCGCTTCGAAGAAGCGCTCGAAGAAGCACGCGCTGCGGGCTACCTGGGCGACAGGATCCTGGGTAGCGCCTTCAGCTTCCAGCTGCATGCCGCCCATGGATTCGGTGCCTACATCTGCGGCGAGGAAACGGCATTGCTGGAGTCGCTCGAAGGCAAGAAGGGCCAGCCGCGCTTCAAGCCGCCATTCCCTGCGAGCTTCGGCCTCTACGGCAAGCCCACCACGATCAACAACACCGAAACGTTTGCCGCGGTGCCCTGGATCATTCGCAACGGCGGTGCGGCCTATCTGGCCTGCGGCAAGCCCAACAACGGCGGCACCAAGATCTTCTCGGTTTCCGGCGACGTGGAAAAGCCCGGCAACTACGAAGTGCCCATGGGCACTCCGTTCGCCAAGCTGCTGGAACTGGCGGGTGGCGTGCGCAAGGGCCGCCAGCTCAAGGCCGTGATTCCCGGCGGATCGTCCGCTCCGGTGCTGCCAGCGTCCGTCATCATGGAATGCACGATGGACTACGACTCCATCGCCAAGGCCGGCTCCATGCTGGGCTCGGGCGCCGTGATCGTGATGGACGATTCGCGCAGCATGGTGGAGAGCCTGTTGCGCCTGTCGTATTTCTATTCGCATGAATCGTGCGGACAGTGCACACCGTGCCGCGAAGGCACCGGCTGGATGTGGCGCGTGATCGACCGCATCCAGCACGGCGAAGGCCGCGACGGCGATCTGGACTTGCTCAATTCAGTGGCCGACAACATCCAGGGCCGCACCATCTGCGCCCTGGGCGATGCCGCCGCCATGCCGGTGCGCGCCATGATCAAGCACTTCCGCCCGGAATTCGAAGCGCTGATCCGCAACAAGACCCCTCAGGCGTCTGCCTCTGCCTGATCGCGAGAAAAGCATATGGTTGAAATCGAACTGGACGGGCAGAAGGTAGAAGTCGCCGAGGGCTGCATGGTGATGCATGCAGCCGAGAAGGCGGGTACTTACATTCCCCATTTCTGCTATCACAAGAAGCTTTCCATCGCCGCCAATTGCCGCATGTGCCTGGTGGACGTGGAGAAGGCGCCCAAGCCGATGCCGGCCTGCGCCACGCCCGTGACGCAAGGCATGATCGTGCGCACCAAGAGCGACAAGGCCATCAAGGCCCAGCAGTCGGTCATGGAGTTCCTGCTCATCAATCACCCGCTGGACTGCCCGATCTGCGATCAGGGCGGCGAGTGCCAGCTGCAGGATCTGGCGGTGGGCTACGGCGGCTCTTCTTCGCGCTACGAAGAGGAAAAGCGTGTGGTGTTCCACAAGGACGTGGGTCCCCTGATCTCCATGGAGGAGATGACCCGCTGCATCCATTGCACCCGCTGCGTGCGCTTCGGCCAGGAAGTGGCCGGCGTGATGGAGCTGGGCATGATCCATCGCGGCGAGCATTCCGAGATCACCACGGTGCTGGGCGATACGGTCGACTCCGAGCTGTCGGGCAACATGATCGACATCTGCCCTGTGGGCGCGCTGACCAGCAAGCCTTTCCGCTACAGTGCCCGGACCTGGGAGCTGTCGCGCCGCAAGTCGGTGAGCCCGCACGATTCCACCGGCGCCAATCTCATCGTCCAGGTGAAGAATCACAAGGTGATGCGCGTCGTTCCTTTCGAGAACGAAGACGTCAACGAGTGCTGGATTGCCGACCGTGACCGCTTCTCCTACGAAGCCCTCAACGGAGACGAGCGCCTGACGCGCCCGATGCTCAAGCAGGGCGGCCAGTGGAAGGAAGTCGACTGGCAGACTGCGCTGGAATACGTCGCCAATGGCCTGCAGGGCATCCGCACCGACCACGGCGCCCAGAGCATCGGTGCGCTGGTGAGCCCGCACAGCACGCTGGAAGAGCTGTTCCTGGCCGGCGCGCTTGTGCGCGGCATCGGCAGCGACAACATCGACCACCGCCTGCGCCACGCCGAGTTCACCCAGGCCGATGGCATCCATTGGCTGGGCACGAGCATCGCTTCGCTGTCCTCGCTGCAGTCGGTGCTGGTCGTGGGCTCGAACCTGCGCAAGGACCACCCGCTGTTCGCCCAGCGCATCCGCCAGGCTGCACGCAAGGGCTGTACCGTGAGCGCCCTCAACGCCGCGGCCTACGACTGGGCCATGCCCGTGGCGCAGTCCATCGTGGCGCCAGCCCAGGACTGGGCTGCGGTCCTGGCCGATGTGGCCGCCGCCGTGGCGCAGGACCGCGGCGTGGCTGCCCCCGTGACCACCGGCCGTGTGACCGAAGCCTCTTCCGGCATGGCCCGTGCATTGGCTTCGGGCGAAGGCCGAGCCATCCTGCTGGGCAATGCCGCTGCGCACCATGCCCAGGCCTCGAGCCTGCTGGCGCTGGCCCAGTGGATCGGTGCCCAGACGGGCGCGGTGGTGGGCTACCTCACCGAAGCCGCCAACACGGTGGGCGCGCAGTTCGTCGGCGCACAGCCGCAGAAGGGCGGCCTGAACGCCGGCCAGATGCTGGCGGGCGGTCTCAAGGCGGCGCTGCTGCTGAACACCGAACCCGTCCATGACTCCGCCGCAGGTGCACAGGCAGCGGCTGCGCTGTCAGGTGCCGAGATGGTCGTGACGATGAGCCCTTTCAAGGCCAACATGGAATTCAGCGATGTGCTGCTGCCCATCGCGCCGTTCACCGAAACCTCGGGCACCTTCGTCAATGCCGAAGGCCGCCTGCAAAGCTTCCATGCCGTGGTCAAGCCGCTGGGCGATGCCCGTCCCGCGTGGAAGGTGCTGCGGGTGCTGGGCAACCTGCTGGGTGTGCAGGGCCTCGACTTCGAGACCTCTCAGGACGTGCTGGCGAAAGCCACGGGTGCGACGGTGTCCGCTCCGCTGGCCCAGCTGCCTGCCGAACGCCTGAGCAACAGCACGCGCGCCGCCATCGCCGTGCCCGCCGATGCGGGTGCCGCTCCGGTCGTGGCCAGCATCTACCAGCTCGACGGGCTGGTTCGCCGTGCGCCGTCGCTGCAGTTGACGGCCGATGCACGCCGCGCCGCTGAAGGAGTTGCCGCATGATCGACGCCCTGTACAACGGCGGCCTGCACCTGTTCGCCCAGTCCTGGTGGACGGCGGCGGTGTGGCCGGTGATCTGGAACCTGATCAAGATCGTGGCCATCGTGGCCCCCCTGATGGGCGCCGTGGCCTACCTCACGCTGTGGGAGCGCAAGCTGCTCGGCTTCATGCAGGTGCGCCATGGTCCCAACCGGGTTGGCCCATTCGGGCTGCTGCAGCCGCTGGCCGACGGCCTCAAGCTGTTGACCAAGGAAATCATCCAGCCAACGGCGGCCAGCAAGGGCCTGTTCGTGCTCGGCCCGGTCATGGCCATCATGCCCGCGCTGGCGGCCTGGGTGGCGATTCCGTTCGGTCCGGATGTGGCCCTGGCCAACGTGAATGCCGGTCTGCTGCTGGTGATGGCCATCACCTCCATCGAGGTGTACGGCGTGATCATCGCCGGCTGGGCTTCCAACTCCAAGTACGCCTTCCTGGGTGCGCTGCGCGCCTCCGCCCAGATGGTGAGCTATGAAATCGCGATGGGTTTCTGTTTCCTCGTCGTCATCATGGTGTCGGGCAGCATGAACCTGACCGAAGTCGTGATGGGACAGGGCGCCGGCATGGCCGCCGCGAAGGGCTTTGGATTCCTGTCGTGGAACTGGCTGCCGCTGCTGCCGATCTTCATCGTCTACCTCATCTCGGGCGTGGCCGAAACCAACCGCCACCCCTTCGACGTGGTCGAAGGCGAGGCCGAGATCGTGGCTGGCCACATGGTCGAGTACTCGGGCATGGGCTTCGCCATCTTCTTCCTGGCCGAATACGCCAGCATGTGGCTCGTGTCCATCCTGGCCGTGCTCATGTTCCTGGGCGGCTGGCTGTCGCCGGTGGCGGCGCTGGACTTCATCCCCGGATGGATCTGGCTGGGCCTCAAGACCTTCCTCGTGGTGTCCATGTTCATCTGGATCCGCGCGACCTTCCCGCGCTTTCGCTATGACCAGATCATGCGGCTGGGCTGGAAGATCTTCATTCCGGTCACGCTGGTGTGGCTGCTTATCGTTGGCGCGTGGCTGCACTCGCCATGGAACATCTGGAATTGAGCGGGGACACCGATGACTGCTGTTGCTGCTACTGCATCCTTTTCGATCAAGGATTTTTTCAAGAGCTTCATGCTGGTGGAGCTGGTCAAGGGCATGGCCCTGACGGGTCGCTACGCGTTTCGGCGCAAGGTGACCGTTCAGTTCCCCGAAGAGAAGACGCCCCTGTCGCCCCGGTTCCGCGGCCTGCACGCGCTGCGTCGCTACGACAACGGCGAAGAGCGCTGCATCGCCTGCAAGCTCTGCGAAGCCGTGTGCCCGGCACTGGCGATCACCATCGAGTCCGATGTGCGTGCGGACGGTTCGCGCCGCACCACGCGCTATGACATCGACCTGACCAAGTGCATCTTCTGCGGCTTTTGCGAAGAAAGCTGCCCGGTGGACTCCATCGTCGAGACGCAGATCCTGGAATACCACGGCGAAAAGCGCGGCGACCTGTACTTCACCAAGGACATGCTCCTGGCCGTGGGGGACCGCTACGAGGCCGAGATCGCTGCAGCCAAGGCGGCCGACGCCAAGTACCGCTGAGCGCGGCTCCAGAACCCCTACAAAGACCCGATTCATGGACGCCAAGACTGGTTTCTTCTATCTGTTCTCGGTCGTGCTGCTCTTTGCAGCCTTCCGGGTCATCACCGCGCGCAACCCCGTGCATGCGGTGCTGTATCTCATCCTCGCGTTTTCGCAGGCGGCCGCCATCTGGCTGCTGCTGAAGGCGGAGTTCCTCGCCATCGCTCTGGTGCTGGTGTACCTCGGCGCGGTGATGGTGCTCTTCCTCTTCGTGGTGATGATGCTGGACATCCACATCGACTCCATCCGGCAGGGCTTCTGGCGGCACTTTCCGCTGGCGGCTTTCATCGGCGCGCTGATCGCCCTGGAAATGGCGGCCGTGCTGATGGGCGGCTTCCGCGGCATGGACGAGCCCAAGGCGGTGGCGGCCGTGGTCGATGCGGCGGGCCATGTGCTGCCTTACTCGAACACCAAGGCGCTGGGCAAGCTGCTCTACACCGAGTACCTGTACCCCGTCGAGATCGCAGCGGTCATACTGCTGGTGGCGATGATCGCGGCCATCGCGCTCACCCTGCGCCAGCGCAAGGATAGCAAGGCGATCAACCCATCGCAGCAGATCCGTGTGCGCGCCAGCGACCGTGTGGAGCTGGTGAAGGTCGCCGCGACGCAAAAGCCTGCAGAGGAAGCAGCGGCGACGCCCGCTGCCGAGGAGAAGAAGGCATGACATTGACCCTGGGCCATTTCCTGTCGCTGGGCGCGATGCTGTTCGCACTCGCCGTCATCGGCATCTTCCTGAACCGCAAGAACCTGATCGTGCTGCTGATGGCGATCGAGTTGATGCTGTTGGCCGTGAACATGAACTTCGTCGCGTTCTCGCACTACCTGGGCGACATGCACGGCCAGGTATTCGTGTTCTTCATCCTGACGGTCGCCGCGGCAGAGTCGGCCATCGGCCTCGCGATCCTGGTGCTGCTGTTCCGCAACAAATCCAGCATCAACGCGGAAGACCTCAACACCCTCAAGGGTTGAGTCGCCGGTACTAGCCAAGGTCTTCAAGAATGAGCCAAACCCTTTCTGCTTCGACACTGCTGGCGGTGCCCATGGCACCGCTGGTGGGATCCGCCCTGGCGGGTATCTTCGGCACCGCCTTCGGCGGCAACCGGATCGGCCGGCGGCTGAGCCACACGCTGACCATTCTCGGCGTGCTGGCGGCCTTCGTCCTGTCCGCCATGACGCTCAAGAGCGTGGCCATGGATGGCGCGCGCTTCAACGAAACGCTCTACACCTGGATGGTGGTCGGCGGCCTCAAGATGGAGGTCGGCTTCCTCGTGGACAGCCTCACGGCCATGATGATGTGCGTGGTGACCTTCGTGTCGCTGATGGTGCACATCTACACGATCGGCTACATGGAAGAAGACGACGGCTACAACCGTTTCTTCGCCTACATCTCGCTGTTCACCTTCTCGATGCTGATGCTCGTCATGAGCAACAATCTGCTCCAACTGTTCTTCGGCTGGGAAGCCGTGGGCCTGGTGTCGTACCTGCTGATCGGCTTCTGGTTCAACAAGCCGACCGCCATCTTCGCCAACATGAAGGCGTTCCTGGTGAACCGTGTGGGCGACTTCGGTTTCATCCTGGGTATCGGCCTGATCGCGGCGTACACCAACACGCTGAACTACAGCGAGATCTTCGGCAAGGCGGGTGAGCTGGGCGCACTGTCGTTCCCGGGGACCAGCTGGATGCTGATCACGGTCATCTGCATCTGCCTGTTCATCGGTGCCATGGGCAAGAGCGCGCAGTTTCCGCTGCACGTCTGGCTGCCGGACTCGATGGAAGGCCCGACGCCCATCTCCGCGCTGATCCACGCCGCCACCATGGTGACGGCCGGCATCTTCATGGTGTCGCGGATGTCGCCGCTGTTCGAACTGTCGGACACCGCGCTCAACTTCATCCTCGTGATCGGTGCGATCACGGCGCTGTTCATGGGCTTTCTGGGCATCATCCAGAACGACATCAAGCGCGTGGTGGCCTATTCCACGCTGTCGCAGCTGGGCTACATGACGGTGGCGCTCGGTGCCTCCGCCTACTCGGTGGCGGTGTTCCACCTCATGACGCACGCGTTCTTCAAGGCGCTGCTGTTCCTCGGCGCGGGCTCGGTCATCATGGGCATGCACCACAACCAGGACATCCGCTGGATGGGCGCCGTGCGCAAGTACATGCCCATCACCTGGATCACGTCGCTGCTGGGTTCGCTGGCACTGATCGGCACGCCGCTGTTCTCGGGCTTCTATTCCAAGGACAGCATCATTGAGGCTGTGCATGCCAGCACGCTGCCGGCCGCCGGCTTCGCCCACTTCGCCGTGCTGGCGGGCGTGTTCGTCACCGCGTTCTATTCGTTCCGCATGTACTTCCTGGTCTTCCACGGCAAGGAACGCTACGACCAGAACCCGGATGCGCACCACGACGACCACCACGCCCATGACGACCACCACGGCCATGGCCACGATGCCAAGCCGCACGAGTCGCCCTGGGTCGTCACCGTGCCGCTGATCCTGTTGGCCATTCCTTCGGTGGTCATCGGCTTCCTGTTCATCCAGCCCATGCTGTTCGGCGACTTCTTCAAGGACGTGATCTTCGTCGACGCCGCCAAGCACCCCGCGATGGCGGAACTGGCGGAAATCTTCCACGGTCCCGTGGGCATGGCGCTGCACGGCCTGCAGACCGCACCGTTCTGGCTGGCCCTGGCGGGCGTGGCGGCGTCCTACTACATGTACATGGTCAATCCGGCCCTGCCGGCCGCGATCAAGCGCATCTTCCATCCGATCTACGTGCTGTTCGAGAACAAGTACTACCTCGACTGGATCAACGAAAACATCATCGCGCGGGGTGCCCGCGCGCTGGGTACCGGCCTGTGGAAGGGCGGCGACCAGGCCGTGATCGACGGCGCGCTGGTCAACGGCTCGTGGAAGCTGGTGGGCCGCGTGGCGGGGGTAGTGCGCTGGTTCCAGACGGGCTACATCTACCACTACGCTCTGGTCATGATCCTGGGCATCTTCGCGCTCATGACGTACTTCGTGTGGCTCAACAAGTAGAGGGAAAACAAAAATGGGTTTGTTGAGTCTTGCCATCTGGGTGCCGATCGCGTTTGGCGCCCTGCTGCTGGCCTTTGGCCGCGATGAGCACGCACGCGCCGTGCGCTGGCTGGCCCTGATCGGGTCGCTGGTGGGTCTGGCCGTCACGCTGCCGCTGTACGGCGGCTTCGAGGCCACGTCCGCCGCAGCGCAGTTCGTCGAGAAGGTGCAGTGGATCGAGCGCTTCAACGTCCACTATCACCTGGGTGTGGACGGCATCTCGTTCTGGTTCGTACCGCTCACGGCGTTCATCACGGTGATCGTGGTGATCGCGTCGTGGGAGTCGATCACCGAGCGCGTGAACCAGTACATGGGCGCGTTCCTGATCCTCTCGGGCCTGATGATCGGCGTGTTCAGCGCGCTCGATGGCCTGCTGTTCTACGTGTTCTTCGAAGCCACGCTGATCCCGATGTATCTGATCATCGGCATCTGGGGCGGCCCCAACAAGATCTACGCGGCGTTCAAGTTCTTCCTGTACACGCTGCTCGGCTCGCTGCTGATGCTGATCGCGCTGATCTACCTGTACAACCAGTCCGGTGGCAGCTTCGACATCGCCACGTGGCACCAGCTGCCGCTGTCGGCCCGTGCGCAGACCCTGCTGTTCTTCGCCTTCTTCGCCGCGTTCGCGGTGAAGGTGCCGATGTGGCCGGTGCACACCTGGCTGCCCGACGTGCACGTGGAGGCCCCCACCGGCGGCTCCGCCGTGCTGGCCGCCATCATGCTGAAGCTGGGTGCCTATGGTTTCCTGCGCTTTTCCATGCCCATCGCCCCTGACGCCGCGCGCGAATGGGCCTGGCTGATGATCGCGCTGTCGCTGGTGGCCGTGATCTACGTGGGCCTGGTGGCGATGGTGCAAAAGGACATGAAGAAGCTCGTGGCGTATTCGTCGGTGGCGCACATGGGCTTCGTGACGCTGGGCTTCTTCATCTTCAACGACCTCGGCGTGTCGGGCGGGCTGGTGCAGATGATCGCCCACGGCTTCGTGTCGGGCGCGATGTTCCTGTCGATCGGCGTGCTGTACGACCGGGTGCATTCCCGTGAGATCGCGGCCTATGGCGGCGTGGTCAACACCATGCCCAAGTTTGCGGCCTTCGCCCTGCTGTTCGCCATGGCCAACTGCGGCCTGCCGGGCACGGCCGGTTTCGTGGGCGAGTGGATGGTGATCCTGGGCGCCGTTAAGGCCAACTTCTGGATCGGCCTGGCCGCGGCCACGGCGCTGATCTTCGGCGCGGCCTACACGCTGTGGATGTACAAGCGCGTCTACCTCGGCCCCGTGGCCAACGACCACGTGAGGGACCTCAAGGACATCGGTGCTCGCGAGTTCCTGGTGATGGCCGTGCTCGCGATTGCCGTGCTGTACATGGGGCTGTACCCCCGTCCCTTCACCGACGTGATGGATGCTTCGGTGGCGCAGCTGCTCAAGCACGTGGCGCTGTCCAAGCTCAACTGACCAGACTGAAACGAGAGACTCGAGATGATTGACAACATCAGCTGGCTGGCGGTGTATCCGGAGATCGTGCTCCTGGTCATGGCCTGCGTGATCGCGCTCGTGGACCTGGGCGTGACCAGCCCACGGCGCACGGGCACTTACGTGCTCACCATGCTCACCCTGACCGTGGTGGCCGTGCTGCAGGCCCTGTATGCCAACACCGGCAACACGTTCTACGGCTTCGGCAACATGGTGGTGAGCGATGCCATGGGCAACTGGCTCAAGTGCTTCGCCACCGTGGCCATGATGGTCACGCTCGTCTATGGCCGCCCCTATGCCGGCGACCGCGACATGCTGCGCGGCGGCGAGTTCTTCACGCTGTCGATGTTCGCGCTGCTGGGCATGTTCATCATGATCTCGGGCAACAACTTCCTGGTGATCTACCTGGGCCTGGAATTGCTCACGCTGTCCAGCTATGCGCTGGTGGCCCTGCGCCGCGACCATGCGACCTCCACCGAGGCCGCGATGAAGTATTTCGTGCTGGGCGCGATGGCCAGCGGCTTCCTGCTGTACGGCCTGTCGATGATCTACGGCGCGACCGGTTCGCTCGATATCGGCCAGGTGTTCAAGGCGGTCAACTCCGGCCAGATCCGCCACCAGGTGCTGGTGTTCGGCCTGGTGTTCGTGGTGGCCGGCCTCGCCTTCAAGCTGGGCGTGGTGCCGTTCCACATGTGGATTCCCGATGTGTACCAGGGCGCTCCCACGGCCGTGACGCTGATCATCGGCGGCGCGCCCAAGCTGGCGGCCTTCGCCATCACCATCCGCCTGCTGGTGGACGGGCTGCTGCCGCTGGCCATCGACTGGCAGCAGATGCTCGCGGTGCTGGCCATCGGCTCGCTGCTGGTGGGCAATCTGGCGGCCATCGCCCAGACCAACCTCAAGCGCATGCTGGCGTACTCCACGATCTCGCAGATGGGCTTCGTGCTGCTGGGCCTGCTGTCGGGCGTGGTCAACGGCAACGTGGATGCCAACGCGGTCGAGAACGCCTACAGCTCCTCCATGTTCTACGTGGTGAGCTACGTGCTGACCACGCTGGCGAGCTTCGGCGTGATCCTGCTGCTGGCCCGCGAAGGCTTCGAGAGCGAAGAGATCTCCGACCTGGCGGGCCTGAACCAGCGCAGCCCGCTGTATGCCGGCGTGATGGCCGTGTGCCTGTTCTCGCTGGCCGGTCTGCCGCCGCTGGTGGGCTTCTACGCCAAGCTGTCGGTGCTGCAGGCCCTGGTGGCTTCGGGCCAGACGCTGTACATCGCCCTGGCCGTCTTCGCGGTGGTGATGTCGCTGATCGGCGCCTTCTACTACCTGCGCGTCGTGAAGGTGATGTACTTCGATGCACCGCTCACCGCCGCGAACGTGTCGGCCCCGCTGGACGTGCGCATGGTGCTCACGCTCAACGGCGCGTTGGTGCTGGTGCTGGGCCTGCTGCCCGGCGGCCTGATGGCGCTGTGTGCCGACGCCGTCGTGCGCGCGCTGGCGACCTGAGCGCGCCCGGGTTTCTCTCTCCAAGGCCGTTGCCCCTCCTGTGTCCGCCACCGCGTCCATCTGGCTGGTGATCGTGCTGGCGGCCATCGGGGCCAACCTGCCGTTCTTCAGCCAGCGCTGGCTGCTGGTGGGCCCGAAGGCGGCGCCCACCAAGCCCATGGCGATGCGCCTGGGCGAGATGGCCCTGCTGTACTTTCTGGTCGGTGGCGTCGCGCTGCTGCTGGAGCGCCGCGTGGGGCAGATCGCGCCCCAGCAGTGGGAGTTCTACGCGATCACCGCCACGCTGTTCATCACGCTGGCGTTTCCCGGGTTCATCTATCGCTACCTGCTGCGGCGCAACAAGGGCTGAGGCCCTGCGCATCACCGGCTGGCTGCCTCCGTTGCCTGCTCCATTCCCATTGCCATGAAAGTGCTCGATCTCCATTGCGCACAGGACCATGCCTTCGAGGGCTGGTTCGGGTCCGAGGCCGATTTCCAGAGCCAGCTGGCGCGCGATCTCGTTCAATGCCCCCTGTGCGGCAGCAGCGAGATCCGCAAGGGCCTGAGTGCCCCGCGCCTGAACCTGGGCGCAATGCCCAACCCGGCTGACGCGCGCGCCCGCGAGGACGGTGCTGGCCGCACTGCGGTGGCCCACCCATCCCCTTCCATGCTCCCGGTCGATTCCGCCCTGCAGGCCGCGTGGCTGCGGGTGGCCCGGCACATCGTGGCCCACACCGAGGACGTGGGGCCGCGCTTCGCGCAGGAAGCGCGCCGCATGCACCACGGCGAAACCGAAGAGCGTGGTATCCGCGGCCAGGCCAGTGCCCAGGAAGCGGCCGAACTGCTGGAAGAGGGGATCGCCGTGCTGCCCCTGGTGCTTCCGGACGCGGCCAAGGAAACCTTGCAGTAGCCGCCTGCCGGTGCGTCGGCATCGCCGACCGGATGGCAGGCCTCGGCCCGCCAGCCTTCACTGCGTGAACTGCAGCGCCGCCAGCCGGGCGTACACGCCGCCCTGCCGGACCAGGTCCGCATGGCGCCCTTCCTCCACGATCTGCCCCTGGTCCATCACCACGATGCGGTCGGCGTTCTGCACCGTGGCGAGCCGGTGCGCGATGACCAGCGTGGTCCGCTGGCCGCTGTGGCGCTGCATGGCGGCGTCCAGCGCGGCCTGCACCATGCGTTCACTTTCCGCATCGAGCGCGCTCGTGGCCTCGTCCAGCAACAGCAGCAGCGGGTTCTTGAGCAAGGCGCGGGCGATGGCGATGCGCTGGCGCTGCCCGCCGGACAGGCGCACGCCACGCTCGCCCAGGAAGGTGCCGTAGCCTTCGGGCAAGGCCGCGATGAACTCGTGCGCGAAGGCGGCGCGCGCGGCCTCCTGCACTTCCTGCTCGGTGGCGCCGGGGCGGCCGTAGCGGATGTTGTCCAGGGCCGAGGCGGAGAAGATCACCGCGTCCTGCGGCACGATGCCCACGTGGGCACGCAGGTCGCCGAGCGCCAGGCGGCGGATGTCCACGCCGTTCAGCGCGATGCCGCCGCCTGCGGCATCCACGTCGTAGAAGCGCTGCAGCAGCTGGAACACCGTGGTCTTGCCCGCGCCGCTGGCGCCCACCAGCGCGACGGTTTCGCCGGCCGACAGGTGCAGGTCGAAGCCGCGCAGGGCGGGTGCCTGCGGTCGCGAGGGGTAGTGGAAAGCCACCCGGTCGAAGTCCACGCGCAGCCCGCCGCCCGTGTCCGGCAGCGCCGCGGGCTGCACGGGGCTGGCGATGGGCGATCGGCTGGCGAGCAGTTCCATGAGCCGTTCAGTGGCCCCGGCGGCGCGCAGCAGGTCGCCGTACACCTCGCCCAGCACGGCCACGGCCCCCGCGAGGAACATGACATAGATGACCGTCTGCCCCAGGTGGCCGGCCGACATCTCGCCCGCCAGCACCGCCTGCGTGCCCCGGTACAGGCCCCACAGCAGCAACGCCGCGTTGGCGATCACGATGAAGGCCACCAGCGCCGCGCGGGCCCGGCTGCGGCGCACGGCGGTCTGGAAGGCGTTCTCGGTGGAGGCTTCGAACCGGCGGGCCTCGCGCGATTCGGCCGTGTAGCTTTGCACGGCGGGCACGGCATTGAGCACCTCGGCCGCGATGGCGCTGGAATCGGCCACCCGGTCCTGGCTGGCCCGGGAGAGGCGTCGCACCCAGCGGCCGATCCACAGCGTGGGCAGCACCACGACCACGATGGCGGCGAACACCACCGACATGATGTACGGGTTGGTCCACACCAGCATTCCCAGCGCCCCCACGCCCATCACCGCGTTGCGCAGGCCCATCGACAGCGACGAGCCCACCACGGTCTGCACCAGCGTGGTGTCCACGGTCAGGCGCGACAGCACTTCGCCGGTCTGCGTGGTTTCGTAGAACTGCGGGCTTTGTTCCAGCACGTGCGCATAGACGGCGTTGCGCAGGTCGGCCGTCACCCGCTCGCCCAGCCAGCTCACGGTGTAGAAACGCGCGGCGGAGAACAGCCCCAGCGCCACGGCCACGGCGAACAGCAGCCCGAAATGCTCGCGCAGCGCCATGGCCTGCTCGCCGCGCGTGGCGCCCACCAGCCCGCCGTCGATGAGTTCGCGCAGCGCCAGGGGAAACGCCAGCGTGGCCAGCGCCGCCAGCACCAGGAAGACCAGCGCGAGCGCAATGCGCCCGGCATAGGGCCGGAGAAACGGCAGCAGGCCGCCGAGCGAGCGCGGGGCGCCGGAGGTGGGGGAGGAGGAGGGCATGGGGGCAGTGTAGGAGCCCGCGCCCGGATCGGCATGCGCCTTGCCGTGAAGCCCGTCGCGACACAGGTTTGCTATTAATTTAATAGCTATCAAGGCAATCAAATCTAGGGCATGGAGCGGTTTTCATCCCAAGCCATGCCTGGGGCGGAAGGCGTGCGCCGGACCGCGCCCGGGCGTCCCAGAGGGGGCGGTGCCGGCCGGCCGGCCGGGTAGGCGTTTATACATAGGCATTTGTCCCAGTATCTGCGCAGCGGGGGCGCGCCTTAGGATGCGGTGCAACCTAACGCAGGCCAGGGTGCCTCGCTCCCCCGGGCGAAGCGCCCCGCCCAGCACCACCACGGAGCGGCCAAGGCGCAATGAGCGACGTCATTCTCGAAACCCACAGCCTGACCAAAGAGTTCAGAGGCTTCACCGCGGTCAGCGATGTCAATCTCGCGGTCCGCCGGGGCTCCATCCATGCGCTGATCGGCCCCAACGGCGCTGGCAAGACCACCTGCTTCAACCTGCTGACCAAGTTCCTGGAGCCCACCTCCGGCGTGATCCGCTTCAACGGCGAGGACATCACCCGCGAGCGGCCCGCGCTGATCGCGCGGCGCGGCGTGATCCGCTCGTTCCAGATCTCCGCCGTGTTCCCGCACCTCACGCTGCTGGAGAACGTGCGCATCGGCCTGCAGCGCAAGCTGGGCACGGCGTTCCACTTCTGGCGCAGCGAACGCAGCCTGCAGCAGCTCGACGGCCGCGCGATGGAGCTGCTGGCCGAAGTGGGCCTGCAGGACCTGGCCGACGAGACCACCGTGAACCTGCCCTACGGCCGCAAGCGCGCGCTGGAGATCGCCACCACGCTGGCCATGGAGCCCGAGCTGATGCTGCTGGACGAGCCCACGCAGGGCATGGGCCACGAGGACGTGGACCGCGTCACGCAGCTCATCAAGAAGGTTTCGGCCGGCCGCACCATCCTCATGGTGGAGCACAACATGAAGGTGATCTCCACGATCGCCGACCGCATCACCGTGCTGCAGCGCGGCGCCGTGCTGGCCGAGGGGCCGTACGAAGAGGTCTCGCGCAACCCGCAGGTGATGGAGGCCTACATGGGCACCACGGACGGCCAGCTGCAGGGGGCCCACGCATGAGCGCGCCGGCCCTCGAAATCAGTGGCCTGCAGGCCTGGTACGGCGAGTCGCACGTGCTGCACGGCGTGGACATCACGGTGCAGCCCGGCGAGGTGGTGACCCTGCTGGGCCGCAACGGCGCCGGCCGCACGTCCACCATGCGCGCCGTGATGGGGCTGACGGGCGCCCGCAAAGGCTCCGTGCGCATCCACGGGCAGGAGACGATCCAGATGCCCACGCACCGCATCGCCCACCTGGGCGTGGGCTATTGCCCGGAAGAGCGCGGCATCTTTTCCAGCCTGTCGTGCGAAGAGAACCTGCTGCTGCCCCCGGTGCTCAAGACCGGCACGCAGGGCATGTCGGTCGATGAGATCTACGCCATGTTCCCCAACCTGGCCGAGCGCCGCCACAGCCAGGGCACGCGCCTGTCGGGCGGCGAGCAGCAGATGCTGGCGGTGGCGCGCATCCTGCGCACCGGGGCCAAGCTGCTGCTGCTCGACGAAATCTCCGAAGGCCTGGCGCCGGTGATCGTGCAGGCCCTGGCCCGCATGATCACCACGCTGCGCCAGAAGGGCTACACCGTGGTGATGGTGGAGCAGAACTTCCACTTCGCCGCGCCGCTGGCCGACCGCTTCTACGTGATGGAGCACGGCCGCATCGTGGAGCAGTTCGGCGCCGCCGAGCTGCAAGCCAAGATGCCCGTGCTCAACGAGCTGCTGGGCGTCTGACCCGGCGCGGGACTGCTTCGACCACCGCCTTCGCCCAGAGCACCCCGATCCCCCTTTCCATCGAAGACCCAAGGAGACAACGACATGAAAAAGATGAACCTCAAGGCGCTCGCCGTGCTGCTGGGGGCCGCGGGCCTCGCGACGTTCTCCGCGCAGGCGCAGGACAAGGTGAAGATCGGCTTCATCACCGACATGTCCAGCCTGTACGCCGACGTGGAAGGCAAGAACGGCGCGGTGGCGATCCAGATGGCCATCGACGACTTCGGCGGCAAGGTGCTGGGCCAGCCCATCGAGCTGCTGAGCGCGGACCACCAGAACAAGGCCGACATCGCCGCATCGAAGGCGCGCGAGTGGATCGACACGCAGGGCCTGACGATGCTGTTCGGCGGCACCAATTCGGGCACGGGCCTGGCGATGGCGAAGGTGGCGCAGGAGAAGAAGCGCGTGTTCATCGTCAACGGCGCGGGCTCCTCGGCGCTCACCAATGAGCAGTGCAGCCCCTACACCGTGCACTATGCCTACGACACCGTGGCGCTGGCCAAGGGCACGGGCGGCGCGATCGTGGGGCAGGGCGGCAAGGACTGGTTCTTCCTCACGGCGGACTATGCGTTCGGCGCCGCGCTGGAGGCCGATACGGCCAAGGTGGTCAAGGAAAAGGGCGGCAAGGTGGTGGGCAGCGTGAAGCACCCGATCAACGCGTCGGACTTCTCGTCCTTCCTGCTGCAGGCGCAGAACTCCAAGGCGCAGATCCTGGGCCTGGCAAATGCCGGCGGCGACACCATCAACGCCATCAAGGCCGCGCGCGAGTTCGGCATCAACAAGACCATGAAGATGGCGGGCCTGCTGGTCTTCGTGACTGACATCCACAGCCTGGGCCTGAAGAACACCGAAGGCCTGCTGCTCACCACCAGCTGGGACTGGAACCTGGACGACAAGACCCGCGCCTTCGGCCGCAAGTTCTTCGCCAAGACCAAGCGCATGCCGACCGACATCCAGGCGGCCGACTACTCGGCCACCATGAACTACCTGAAGGCCGTGGAGGCCGCTAAGACGCTCGATGCCGACAAGGTGATGGAGAAGCTCAAGTCCACGCCCATCGACGACTTCTACGGCAAGGGCGTGATCCGCCCGGACGGCCGCTTCGCGCACGACATGTACCTGGTGCAGGTGAAGGCCCCGGCCGAATCCAAGGAGCCCTGGGACTACTACAAGGTCGTGAGCAAGCTGCCCGCGGATCAGGTGTGGACCACCAAGGCCGAGAGCAAATGCGCGCTGTGGAAATGAGCTGACGCGCACGATCGAAAAAAAACACATCCGAGATCAGGAGACAAAGCCATGAAAAACAGACAACTCACCCGACTGGCCCTGGTGCTGGGCGCCCTGGGCCTGGCTGCATCGGCCGTGCAGGCCCAGGACAAGGTCAAGATCGGCTTCATCACCGACATGTCCAGCCTGTACGCCGACGTGGAAGGCAAGAACGGCGCGGTGGCGATCCAGATGGCCATCGACGACTTCGGCGGCAAGGTACTGGGCCAGCCCATCGAACTGATGAGCGCGGACCACCAGAACAAGGCCGACATCGCCGCATCGAAGGCGCGCGAATGGATCGACACGCAGGGCCTGACCCTGGTGTTCGGCGGCACCAATTCCGGCACGGCCCTGGCCATGGCCAAGGTGGCGCAGGAGAAAAAGCGCGTGTTCATCAACAACGGCGCGGCCACCTCGGCACTCACCAACGAGCAGTGCAGCCCCTACACCGTGCACTACGCCTACGACACCGTGGCGCTGGCCAAGGGCACGGGCGCACCATCGTCGATGGCGGGGGCAAGAGCTGGTTCTTCCTCACGGCGGACTATGCGTTCGGCCATGCACTGGAGGCCGATGCGAGCACGGTGGTCAAGGCCAAGGGCGGCACGGTGGTGGGCAGCGTCAAGCACCCGCTCAACGCCTCGGACTTCTCGTCCTTCCTGCTGCAGGCGCAGAACTCCAAGGCCCAGGTGCTGGGCCTGGCCAACGCGGGTGGCGACACCATCAACTCCATCAAGGCCGCCAAGGAGTTCGGCATCGGCAAGAGCATGAAGCTCGCAGGCTTGCTGATCTTCTTCAGCGACATCCACAGCCTGGGCCTCAAGACCACCGAGGGCCTGCAGTTCACGACGAGCTGGTATTGGGACCTGAACGACGACACGCGCAAGTTCGCCGACAAGTTCATGGAAAAGACCAAGCGCCGTCCGACCGAGATCCAGGCGGCGGACTACTCGGCCACCATGAACTACCTGAAGGCCGTCGAAGCCGCCAAGAGCACCGATGCCGACAAGGTGATGCAGGCCTGGCGCGGCATGAAGATGAACGACTTCTTCGGCTCCGGCACGCTGCGCCCCGATGGCCGCTACGTGCACGACATGTACCTGATGCAGGTGAAGTCACCGGCCGAATCCAAGGGTGCATGGGATTACTACAAGCTCGTCAAGAAGCTGCCCGGCGAGGAAGTGTTCGCCACCCAGGCCGAGAGCAAGTGCGCGGCCTGGAAATGACACCCATGACGCGCCGCCCGTTCCGCTGACCCTCTTTTTTCACCGCTTCACCGCCACTCGCGCCCTCCCATGCAAATCTTCGGTGTCTCACTGCCGGGCCTGTTGAGCCAGCTTCTGCTGGGGCTGGTCAACGGGTCGTTCTACGCCATCCTCAGCCTGGGGCTGGCGGTGATCTTCGGCCTGCTCAACGTGATCAACTTCGCGCACGGCGCGCTGTTCATGCTGGGCGCGATGCTCACCTGGATGGGCATGACCTACCTGGGCATCAACTACTGGGTGATGCTGCTGGCGGCGCCGGTGGTGGTGGGCATCCTGGGGGTGCTGATCGAGCGGCTGCTGCTGCGCTGGATCTACAAGCTCGACCACCTCTACGGCCTGCTGCT
Source organism: Acidovorax sp. KPB24-03 (assembly GCF_057546605.1). Classification (NCBI taxonomy): domain Bacteria; kingdom Pseudomonadati; phylum Pseudomonadota; class Betaproteobacteria; order Burkholderiales; family Comamonadaceae; genus Acidovorax; species Acidovorax sp. KPB24-03. The sequence continues at coordinate 22,743 of NZ_BAAJYR010000036.1, forward strand.
GACCCTCGGGCTCACGCTGCTGATCGAGGGGGTGTTCCGCTCCATCTACGGCGTCTCGGGGCTGGGTTACGACACGCCGGAGCTGCTGGAAGGCGCGACCAACCTCGGCTTCATGATCCTGCCCAACTACCGCGCCTGGGTGGTGGTGGCCTCGCTCGTGGTGTGCGTTGGCACCTGGTACGTGATCGAAAAGACCAAGCTCGGCGCCTACCTGCGCGCCGGCACCGAGAACCCGCGCCTGGTGGAGGCCTTTGGCGTGAACGTGCCGGTGATGATCACGCTCACCTACGCGTTCGGCGCGGCGCTCGCCGCCTTCGCCGGCGTGCTGGCCGCGCCGGTGTACCAGGTCACGCCGCTCATGGGGCAGAACCTCATCATCGTGGTGTTCGCCGTGGTGGTGATCGGCGGCATGGGTTCGATCATGGGCTCCATCCTCACCGGGCTGGGCCTGGGCGTGATCGAAGGGTTCACCAAGGTGTTCTATCCCGAGGCTTCTTCCACCGTGGTGTTCGTCATCATGGTGATCGTTCTCCTCATCCGCCCCGCCGGCCTGTTCGGCAAAGAGAGATAAGCAGGGGCCGCACGCATGAACTCCCAAAAACTCGCCCCCATCGGCTACGGCCTGCTGCTTGCCGCCCTGCTGGCGGCGCCCTTCCTGGGCGCCTACCCGGTCTTCGTGATGAAGCTCATGTGCTTCGCGCTGTTCGCCTCGGCGTTCAATTTGCTGCTGGGCTATACCGGGCTGCTGTCGTTCGGCCATGCGGCCTTTTTGGGCGGCGCGGCCTACGTGGCCGGCCACGCCATCAAGGTCTGGGGCCTCACGCCCGAACTGGGCCTGCTGGCCGGCACCGCCGGCGGCGCGCTGCTGGGGCTGCTGTTCGGCTGGCTGGCCATCCGGCGCCAGGGCATCTATTTCTCGATGATCACGCTGGCGCTGGCGCAGATGCTGTTCTTCGCCTGCCTGCAGGCGCCGTTCACGGGCGGGGAGGACGGCCTGCAGGGCGTGCCGCGCGGCAAGCTCTTCGGGCTCATCGACCTGTCCAGCGACCTCACCATGTACTACGTGGCACTGGTGGTGGTGGTGCTGGCCTTCCTGCTGATTGTGCGCACCATCCACTCGCCGTTCGGCCAGGTGCTCAAGAGCATCAAGGAAAATGAGCCGCGTGCCATTTCGCTGGGCTACGACACGCACCGCTTCAAGCTGCTGGCCTTCGTGATCTCGGCCGCGCTCGCCGGGCTGGCGGGCTCGCTCAAGACCCTGGTGCTGGGCTTCGCCACGCTGTCCGACGTGCATTGGACGGCCTCGGGCCAGGTCATCCTGATGACGCTGGTGGGCGGCCTGGGCACGCTGTCGGGCCCGCTGGTCGGGTCGGCCGTGGTCGTGCTGCTGGAAAACAAGATCGGCGAGTTTGGGCACCTGGTCGCCTCGATCACGGGCGTGGACTGGTTCAACACCCTGGGCGAGTCGGTCACCATGGTCACCGGCCTCATCTTCGTGGTGTGCGTGCTG
>NZ_BAAJYR010000037.1:0-23942 GCF_057546605.1 Acidovorax sp. KPB24-03
CGCTGCCGCGGGTCGGCTGTGCGACGGGTTGCGGGCCGCGCTTTCCGGACGGGGCTCGGCGATCGGCGCCGGCGCGTCGGGCAGCACGCCCTTGATCACCGGGGTCTGCTTGTTGGTGGGCTCCTGCGAGCGGCGCGTGACGGCGGTGGGGTCTTCCACTTCTTCGACGAGCTTGTAACTGGCGTCGATGTGGTCCAGGCGCGGGTCGTCGTGCTTGAGGCGCTCGAGCTTGTAGTTCGGCGTCTCCAGGGTCTTGTTGGGCACCATCAGCACGGTCACGCGCTGCTTGAGTTCGATCTTGGCGATCTCGGGGCGCTTTTCGTTGAGCAGGAACGAGGCCACTTCCACTGGCACCTGGCAGTGCACGGCGGCCGTGTTGTCCTTCATGGACTCTTCCTGGATGATCCGCAGGATCTGCAGCGCCGACGATTCGGTGTCGCGGATGTGGCCCGAGCCGCCGCAACGGGGGCAGGGGATGGAGGAGCCTTCGCTCAGCGCGGGCTTGAGGCGCTGGCGGCTCATCTCCATCAGGCCGAACTTGCTGATCGTGCCGAACTGCACGCGGGCGCGGTCCTGGCGCAGGGCGTCGCGCAGCCGGTTTTCCACTTCGCGGCGGTTCTTCGACTCTTCCATGTCGATGAAGTCGATCACGATCAGGCCGCCCAGGTCGCGCAGGCGCATCTGGCGGGCCACTTCGTCGGCGGCCTCCAGGTTGGTGCGGGTGGCGGTTTCCTCGATGTCGCCGCCCTTGATGGCGCGGGCGGAGTTCACGTCCACGCTCACCAGCGCTTCGGTGTGGTCGATCACGATGGCGCCGCCGGAGGGCAGGGTCACGGTGCGGGCGTAGGCCGACTCGATCTGGTGCTCGATCTGGAAGCGGCTGAACAGCGCGGCGTCGTCGCGGTAGCGCTTGACCTTGCCGGCATGCTCGGGCATCACGTGCGCCATGAACTGGTGCGCCTGCTCGTAGATGTCGTCCGTGTCGATGAGGATGTCGCCGATATCGCCGTTGAAATAGTCACGGATCGCGCGGATCACCAGGCTCGACTCCTGGTAGATCAGGAAGGCGCCCTTGCCGCCCTTGGCCGCGCCGTCGATGGCGGTCCAGAGCTTGAGCAGGTAGTTCAGGTCCCACTGCAGTTCGGGCGCCGTGCGGCCGATGCCGGCGGTGCGCGCGATGATGCTCATGCCCTTGGGGTACTCGAGCTGGTCCATCGCCTCCTTGAGCTCGGCCCGGTCTTCGCCCTCGATGCGGCGCGACACGCCGCCACCGCGCGGGTTGTTGGGCATCAGCACCACATAGCGGCCGGCCAGCGACACGAAGGTGGTCAGAGCAGCGCCCTTGTTGCCGCGCTCTTCCTTCTCGACCTGCACCAGCAGTTCCTGGCCTTCGCGGATCACGTCGTTGATGCGCGCCTGGCTGACCGAGACGCCTTCGGCGAAGTACTGGCGGGAGATTTCCTTGAAGGGCAGGAAGCCGTGGCGGTCTTCGCCGTAGTCGACGAAGCAGGCTTCCAGCGAGGGCTCGACGCGGGTGACCACGGCCTTGTAGATGTTGCCCTTGCGCTGCTCGCGCCCTTCGATCTCGATTTCGTAGTCCAGCAGCTTCTGGCCGTCGACGATGGCCAGGCGGCGTTCTTCGGGCTGCGTGGCGTTGATGAGCATCCGCTTCATGATGGGATTCCTTTTCGTTGTCGGCCGGGCGGCGCGCAGCGAAAAAGCTGCATCGGCGCGCGTCCCGACCATTCAAACCAATGACACAGGCTCTTCAGGAGCCATGGATGCCAGGGCCGACGCGTTGAAACGAAGGGAATTGCCGCAAAGCCACGCGGCTGCGAAGCACTAGCTTCGCAGTCGTGGCGGGGGCGCGTGGATGGGGGCGAGGGGAAATGTGTGCAGCGTTGCCATGAAAGACTTGGCTGATGGCGCGGGCTGCACGGGCGATGCCGGCGATTGCGGAGCCCATGCCGAAGGCAGGCGCCTTCGCCAAAGGGTCACAATCCATGCCAACAATGCCCACATGTTTTCGCTTTGATCCGCCCGCAGAACCTGCCTGTTGGGCGGCCTGCGGACTGGGGATTCCGGTTTCGGTGTTTCAATTTGTCAGCCGGCCGCGCGGCGTGGGAGCCACCACAGGCATCTGGCCTGCAATCTGCGCACACGACACCCGTTGGCATCGACCTGCCTGCGCGGCTTGCAAGGTTGCGTGGACTAAACTCCAGACAAATCAACCACTTACAGAACATCGCGCAGGTGAAACACATTATAGGGGGCAAACCGGCGACGGACCGTGCCCCGAACCCCGCCCCCGCTGCGGCCCGCATCGTCGAAGTCGACGAAGACTCTGCCGGCCAAAGGCTCGATAACTTTCTGATACGCCATCTGAAGGGCGTTCCCAAAACGCACGTGTACCGCATCATCCGCAGCGGCGAAGTGCGCATCAACAAGGGCCGCGCCAGCGCGGACACCCGGGTCGCCACGGGCGATCAGGTGCGCCTGCCGCCCGTGCGTATCTCGGACAAGGTGGCTGAGAAGGCCGAGCGCCCGGCGCCGGCCCGCGAATTCCCCATCCTGCTGGAGGACGACCACCTGATCGCCATCGACAAGCCCGCGGGCGTGGCGGTGCATGGCGGCAGCGGCGTGAGCTTCGGCGTCATCGAGCAGTTGCGGCAGGCACGTCCCCAGGCAAAGTTCCTGGAACTCGTGCACCGCCTGGACCGCGAGACCTCGGGCATCCTCCTCGTGGCCAAGAAGCGTTCCGCGCTCACGCACCTGCAGGACCAGTTCCGGGAGCGGGAAACCGGCAAGACCTACCTGGCCCTGGTGCCCGGCACCTGGGCCGCCAACAAGAAAGTGATCGACACGCCCCTGCACAAGTATCTGCAGGCCGATGGCGAGCGGCGGGTGCGGGTGACCACGCCGGAAGACCCGGACGGCATGCGCTCCATCACCCTCGTGAAAGTGCGCAGCCACCTGCCGGCGCGCGCGGCCGAGGGGCTGCCGGCCATGAGTCTGCTGGAAGTCACCATTAAGACCGGACGCACCCACCAGATCCGCGTGCACCTGGCCAGCCAGGGCCATGCGATCGCGGGCGACGACAAATACGGCGACTTCGAACTCAACAAGCGGCTGCACAAGCACGGCCTCAAGCGCATGTTCCTGCATGCGTGGCGGTTACAGTTCGCTCATCCCTCCCACGGCGAGCGCATCGAACTGCGCGCAGAGTTGCCGCCTGATCTGGCGCAATTCACCGCCGCCACTGCCTGAACACCATGCCCACGACCCCACGCCGCCGCTTCGACCTCATCGCTTTCGATTGGGACGGCACCCTGTACGACTCCACCGCCATCATCGTGCGCTGCATTCAGGACTCCGTGCGCGACGTCGGCGGCACGGTTCCGACCGATCAGGCCGCGGCCTGGGTGATCGGCATGGGTCTCATGCAGGCGCTGACCCACGCCGCACCCGACGTGCCGCCGGAAAGACACGCCGAACTGGGCAATCGCTACCGCTACCACTACCTCAAGCACCAGGACGATCTGAGCCTGTTTGCCGGCGTGCTGCCCATGCTGGAAGACCTGCGTGCACGAGGGCACTTGCTGGCCGTGGCGACCGGCAAGAGCCGGCGCGGCCTGGACGAGGTGCTGCACACCGTGGCGCTGCGGGGCATGTTCGATGGTTCGCGCACGGCCGACGAAACCGCTGGCAAGCCGCATCCGCTCATGCTCCAGGAATTGATGGCCGAGTTCGATGTGGCGCCGGAGCGCGTGTTGATGATCGGCGACACCACCCACGACCTGCAGATGGCCCTGTCGGCCGGGTGCTCCAGCGTGGGAGTGAGCTACGGAGCGCACGAGCCCGGCGAGTTCGACAGCCTCCAACCCCTGGCCGTCATGCATTCCGTACCGGAACTGCACGCCTGGCTTTTGCGGCACGCCTGACGCTGCAGCCGCCCGCCAGCCCATCGTCGGTACCTTGCCATGGCCCCTTCCTTGCAACCCATCGACCTGTGCCCCAGCGCCGATCTGGTGGACGGCGGGCAGGCCGTTGCTTTCGATGTTTTATACGCCGGCCAGGCCTGCCGCGCCTTTGCCGTGCGCTTCGAAGGCCGGCCCCATGCCTACCTGAACCGTTGCACCCACGTGCCGATGGAAATGGACTACCAGGCGGACCGATTCTTCGACGACACCGGCCAGTGGCTGCTGTGCGCCACGCACGGCGCCGCCTATCGGCCCGATACGGGCGCTTGCGCGGGTGGCCCGTGCCGCGGTGGCCTGGTGAAGATCCAACTCTCCGAAGGCCAGGGCGTAGTGCGCTGGCATACTGAACCCCACTTGCAACCTGTCGAATTCTGACAAATGACCGAACCGACCCGGCCCGAACCTTTTGGTTCTGGGCAGACTCCCCCGCCAGCGCCCGATCTGTGGGCACAGACTGCTACTGAAAAAGAAGCAAAAGACCCTGCGAAGATGCCAGGCTGGGAGCGTGACGTGTTGGAAAAGCTGGTGTTCGCGACCTTGTCCGAGCAGCGCTCCGCACGCCGCTGGCGCATTTTTACCCGGTTGGCGTGGCTGGTCTTCCTGATTGCCGTGGCCTGGGTGTTGCTGGCGCGCGACGCTACCAGCACGAGCAAGAGCACGCCCCACACGGCGGTGGTGGACATCAAGGGTGAGATCGCCGCGGGGGCCGAAGCCAGCGCCGAGTTCGTGGTGGCGGCCATGCGCAGTGCCTTCGAAGACTCCGGATCGCAGGCCGTAGTGCTGCTCATCAACTCGCCGGGCGGCAGCCCGGTGCAGGCCGGCATCATCAATGACGAGATCATTCGCCTGAAGGCCAAGTACAACAAGCCCGTCTATGCCGTGGTGGAGGAAACCTGCGCATCGGCCGCCTACTACATCGCCGCCGCCGCCGACGAGATCTACGTGGACAAGGCCAGCATCGTCGGCAGCATCGGCGTGCTGATGGATGGCTTCGGCTTCACTGGCACGATGGAAAAGCTGGGCGTGGAGCGTCGCCTGCTGACGGCGGGCGAGAACAAGGGCTTCCTCGACCCGTTCAGCCCGCAGACCGAAAAGCAGCGCGCCTATGCGCAGGCCATGCTGGACCAGATCCACCAGCAGTTCATCCATGTGGTCAAGGAAGGGCGCGGCGATCGGCTCAAGCCCACGGCGGACACCTTCAGCGGCCTGTTCTGGACCGGCCAGCAGGCGGTGGAGATGGGGTTGGCCGACCACCTGGGCAACCTCGACTATGTGGCACGCGAGGTCGTCAAGGCGGAAGACATCATCGACTACACCCGCCGCGACAACGTTGCTGAGCGGCTGGTCAAAAAATTCGGCGCTGCCATGGGCCAGACGGCCGTGCAGGCCATCAAGGGCGCACCGGCCATCCGCTGAGGGCTCGCTATCCGGGCCTGCCGCCGGGCCGGGCTCGGTGTCCGGCGGTCCGGATGAGCGGTTGGAATCCCGGAGATCTGTTGATCGGGCCTAGCGCCCGATGGCAAAGACGGCCGGTATCCGGTTATCGGGCACTTCCATTTGCTGTCGCCATAGGCGCACGAGCCGGCTTGCCGTGCGCGCCTGCGGCAGTGTGAGCCCGCTGGCAATTGCCAGCCGGGTATTGGGCTGCAAGGTTTGTACCAAGGCCTGCCACAGCGCGGCGTTGCGGTACGGGGTCTCGATGAACAGTTGCGTTTGTCCCTGCTTGAGCGCCAGGGCTTCCAGTTCGCGGATGCGCTGGGTGCGCTGGGCCGGATCTTGCGGCAGGTAGCCTGCAAAAGCAAAACCCTGTCCATTGAGACCGCTCGACGCCAGCGCCAGCAAGAGCGACACGGGGCCTACCAGTGGCACCACCCTCAGCCCGCAATCGTGCGCGGCACGCACCACGGAGCTGCCAGGGTCCGCCACCGCAGGCATGCCCGCCTCGCTCACCAGGCCCATGTCGTTGCCCGCCAAAGCGGGCGTCAGCAACGTGCGGGCGTCGAAGGTCACATGGCCGTCTGCACCATGGTCGCCTTTCTTGTGCACTTCGCGCGGCAACTCGTCGATCTGCTGCGACTGCAGCGGCAGCTTCAGGGGGAACAACGCATCGACGCGCTTGAGGTATGCGCGGGTACTCTTGGCGTTCTCGCAGATCCAGTGGGTGATTTGCGACGCCGCCTGCAATGTCGCGGCAGGCAGGGATTGATCCAGGGGGGCTTGGATGTCGCAGCCGAAGTCGAGCGGTGCGGGCACCAGGTAGAGCGTGCCGGTCGATGCGGCTGTCATGGCAGTTCCATTCCGGCGGCGCGCAACATGCGACAGGTCCGGATCAGCGGCAGGCCGATAAGCGCTGTCGGGTCATCGCTTTGGATGCTGTCGAGCAGGCTGATGCCCAATCCTTCGCTTTTGGCGCTGCCGGCGCAGTCGTACGGTTGCTCGGCGAGCAGGTAGCGCTCGATCTCCGCATCGGACAGGTCGCGGAAGCGAACTTCCACCGGGGCCAACTCCACCTTTTCAAACCCCGTGGCGGCGCAAACCACTGCCACCGCGGTCTGGAACACGACGCTGTGGCCCCGCATCCGTTGCAGCTGGGCGACCGCTTTCTCGTGTGTGCCGGGCTTGCCCAGCGGTTGTCCCGAGAAATCCGCCACTTGATCGGATCCGATCACTACGGCGTCCGGGTGGGCCGCAGAAACGGCGCGGGCTTTGGCCATTGCCAGCCGCAAGGCGAGGGTGCTGGGCGCCTCGCCGGCGCGGGGTGTTTCGTCGACGTCGGGCGCTGCGACATCGAAAGGCAGACGCAGGCGGGAGAGCAGTTCGGCCCGGTAGCGGGAGGTCGAGCCCAGCACCAGACGGCGGGGCAGGGAAGGGGATTGAGGCATGCGCTGATTCTCTTACACTGCCGCCATGACCAAGGAATTCTCCCCTCAGCGCCTCGATGTCAAAGCCTTCGCGCAGGCGGGCGGTCACCTGTCCGGCCATGACTCCCTTTTGAAGTACGAACGCCTGGCCCAGGAAGCCAAGGGCCTGCACCCGGATCTCATGGTGGATTGGGCGGTTGACGGCGAAGTGCGCAGCACGCATGGCATCGGCGGACAGATCTGGCTGCGGCTCACAGTGAACGCGGCGCTTCCCATGACTTGCCAGCGCTGCCTCGGATCGGTGGATGTGCCGCTTCAGGTGCAGCGTGAGTTCCGTTTCGTGGCGGATGAAGCCACGGCGGAAGCGCTGGACGACGAGAGCGATGAAGACCTGCTGGCCTTGAGCCGCGAGTTCAATCTGCGAGAGTTGATCGAAGACGAGCTGCTCATGGCATTGCCTCTGGTGCCGCGGCACGACGAATGCCCGGCCCCCGTGCCAATGGAATCCAGCGACGAGGATTTCGAAGAGGCCAGTGCGCAAAAGCCCAACCCTTTTGCGGCACTGGCAGCCTTGCGAAAAGACAAGGCGGAAGACTGAAAACCGTTTGGGCTATAATCGAGGGCTTCGCGCGAATCCCCCTCGTGTCTTTATGGGCTGATCGCGTTTTTACCAACCCTTCAAGACTCAGGAGCCACCATGGCTGTTCAGCAAAACAAAAAATCCCCTTCCAAGCGCGGTATGCACCGTTCGCATAACGCTCTCAACGTGCCTGGCACGGCTGTTGAGCCCACCACCGGCGAAGCCCATCTGCGCCACCACATCAGCCCCAACGGTTTCTACCGTGGCCGCCAAGTGCTGAAGAACAAGTCTGAAGCCTGATTTAACTCGCGCGCCGAGGCCCGCTGCTACGAAATTGGTAGCGCGGGCCTTTGTTTTGTTCGCTGTATTTTCACTTCCGGTCGTTTTCTGCGGTCGGACAAGTCGCCCATGATCACACTGGCTGTTGACTGCATGGGGGGCGATCACGGCCCCCGCGTCACGCTAGCGGCGTGCCGCCAGTTCCTAGAAAACCATCCCGAAGCCCGTTTGCTCCTTGTCGGTCAGCCTGAAAGCCTGAAGGATTTCAAGCACGATCGGGCTTCTGTCACCCCTGCCAGCGAGGTCGTCACCATGGATGATCCGGTGGAGATCGCCTTGCGCCGCAAAAAGGATTCGTCCATGCGCGTTGCAATCCAGCAGGTCAAGGATGGGGCCGCTCAGGCCGCCATTTCTGCGGGCAACACGGGTGCTTTGATGGCCATCGCTCGCTATCTCCTGAAAACCCTGGACGGAATCGACCGCCCCGCGATTGCGACCCAGATACCCAATGCCAAGGGTGGTGCCACGACCGTGCTGGATTTGGGCGCCAATGTGGATTGCACCGCTGAGCATCTACTCCAATTTGCCGTGATGGGCTCGGCCCTAGTGTCTGCGCTTCAAGAGGGTTCGGAGCCCACCGTTGGCTTGCTCAACATCGGCGAGGAAGCAATCAAGGGTAGTGAAGTCATCAAAAAAGCGGGTGAATTGTTGCGTACGGTAGGTAACTCTGGCGATCTTCGTTTTTTTGGCAATGTGGAAGGCAACGATATCTTCAAGGGCACGGTCGATATCGTGGTTTGTGACGGTTTCGTGGGGAATGTGGCTCTCAAGGCCAGCGAAGGCGTAGCCTCCATGATCGTCGGAGGGCTCAAGCAGGAGTTCAAGCGCAATATCTTTACCAAACTGGCGGCAGTTGTGGCTTATCCGGTGTTATCTGCGCTCATGAAGCGGATGGATCATCGGCGCTACAACGGGGCAGCGTTGCTAGGGTTGCGTGGATTGGTGTTCAAAAGTCACGGATCGGCGGACGCCATGGCTTTCGAGCAGGCTTTGAACCGGGCGTATGATGCAGCCCGCAACAACCTGCTCGACCGCGTCCGGACGCGGGTGGCGCATGCTGCGCCCTTGCTGGCGCCTTCGGATGCCCAGCCTGTCAACACCGCCGTCGGGTCCCTATATTGATGAGACGCTACTCCCGCATTACAGGCACTGGCAGCAGCCTGCCTCCTCGTCGTCTGACCAATGCCGACCTCGTGGCCGAGTTGGCTCAGCGCGGTGTGGAGACATCGGACGAGTGGATCGTCGAGCGCACCGGCATCCGGGCGCGTCACTTCGCGGAGCGCGATGTCTGCAGCAGCGATCTGGGGCTGGAGGCTTCTCGCAATGCGCTGGAGGCGGCTGGAGTTCAGCCGCAGGACATCGATCTGATCATCGTCGCCACGTCCACGCCGGACATGGTTTTCCCTTCGACCGCCTGCATCTTGCAAAACAAGCTGGGGGCCAATGGATGCCCAGCTTTCGATGTGCAGGCCGTCTGCAGTGGTTTCGTGTATGCGCTGACCGTGGCAGACGCCATGATCCAGTCCGGCAGCGCCCGCCGCGCCCTCGTCGTGGGTGCGGAGGTATTCAGCCGCATCCTCGATTTTGATGACCGCACCACCTGCGTGCTGTTCGGCGACGGCGCAGGCGCCGTGGTACTGGAAGCTTCGGAAACTCCTGGCATCCTGTCGAGCGATCTGCATGCCGATGGCCGGCATGTGGGCATTCTGTGCGTGCCGGGCAACGTCTATGGCGGGCAGATTCTGGGTGACCCGTTGCTCAAGATGGATGGCCAGGCCGTTTTCAAGCTGGCTGTGGGTGTGCTGGAAAAGGCAGCCCGTGCTGCCCTGGAGAAGGCCGGACTGACCGATGTGGACGTGGACTGGCTGATCCCTCACCAAGCCAATATCCGCATCATGCAAAGTACGGCGAAGAAGCTGGGCCTGTCGATGGACAAGGTGGTCGTCACCGTAGACCAGCATGGCAACACTTCGGCGGCGTCGATTCCCCTGGCACTTGATCATGCGGTTCGCACCGGCCAGGCCAAGCCCGGACAGACGTTGCTTCTGGAGGGAGTGGGAGGCGGTTTTACATGGGGTGCGGTGCTCCTGAAACTGTAGCTTGAAACGCTGAAAAATTAAGCGGTAAAGGCGGTTTTGACCATTCGTTTATGACGACCAAAAAATCTTTTGCATTTGTTTTTCCCGGCCAGGGCTCCCAGTCGGTCGGCATGCTGGATGCCTGGGGCGACCACCCTGTGGTGGCGCAAACCCTGCAGGAGGCTTCCGACGCCCTGGGCGAAGACATCGCACGCTTGATTCATGAGGGCCCGAAAGAAGCGCTTTCGCTGACGACCAATACCCAGCCGGTCATGCTCGTCGCTGGCGTGGCCGCATGGCGCGCATGGGTCTCGGAGGGCGGTGATGTCCCGGCAGCGGTGGCCGGCCACTCGCTCGGCGAATATTCGGCGTTGGTGGCGGCAGGGGTGCTGACGCTGGCGCAGGCCGCGCCGCTCGTTCGTCTGCGTGCTGCCGCCATGCAGGAGGCAGTTCCCGTCGGTATGGGCGCCATGGCTGCCATTCTGGGCATGGATGCACACAAAGTGATCGAAGGTTGCACCGCGGCGGCGGCATCTTTCGGTGCGGATGGCGGTGAAGTGGTGGAGGCCGTGAATTTCAACGACCCCATCCAGACCGTGATTGCGGGCACGAAAGCCGGCGTCGACAAGGCGTGCGAACTGTTGAAGGCATCTGGCGCTAAGCGTGCGTTGCCCTTGCCGGTATCCGCTCCTTTTCACTCCAGCCTAATGAAGCCGGCAGCCGAGAAATTGCGGGAGGCCCTGTCGGCGCTTTCCTTGGCGGCCCCGCAGATCCCAGTCGTCAACAACGTGGATGTCGCGGTCCGGCAGGAGGCGGATGCCATCCGCGATGCGCTTTACCGCCAAGCCTTCGGTCCGGTGCGCTGGGTGGAGTGCGTGCAGGCGCTCAAAGCCCGCGGCGTGACGCATCTGGTGGAGTGCGGCCCTGGAAAGGTGCTGGCGGGCTTGGCGAAGCGCATCGATCCAGAGCTGGTCGCTGCTTCTATTTATGACCCGGCCACGCTGGCCGAAACACGAGCATTGTTGGCATGAGCGATACCCCTTCGTTGAATGAAAAGCCCCAGGTAGCGCTGGTCACTGGCGCATCGCGAGGCATCGGCGCTGCCATCGCGGCCTTGTTGACGGCCCGTGGTTATTTGGTGATCGGTACCGCGACGACGGATGAGGGCGCTCAGCGCATCTCTCAGGCACCGTCGTCCGGCGGCCACGGTGTGAATCTGAACGTCACGGATGTGGCGGCTGTCGATGCGTTGATCGACACCATCGTGAAGCAGCACGGTGGTTTGCATGTGCTGGTGAACAATGCTGGCATCACCCGCGACACGTTGTCCATGCGCATGAAGGACGACGACTGGGATGCGGTCATCGACACCAATCTGAAGGCCGTGTTCCAGGTGAGCCGCGCCGTCATTCGACCCATGATGAAACAGCGCTTCGGTCGCATCATCAACATCACCAGCGTGGTGGGGTCGGCGGGCAATCCCGGCCAAGCCAACTATGTGGCAGCGAAGGCGGGCGTGGCAGGCATGGCGCGTGCCCTTGCCCGTGAACTGGCCAGCCGGGGCATTACCGTGAACTGCGTGGCCCCTGGCTTCATTGCGACCGACATGACCGCGCAACTCCCTGCCGAGCAGCAGCAATCGCTGCAATCGCAGATTCCAATGGGCCACATGGGCCGCCCAGAAGACATTGCCCATGCGGTTGCCTATCTGGCATCGGCAGAGGCTGGTTATGTCACGGGTCAGGAGTTGCATGTCAATGGCGGCATGTACATGTAATTGAGCAAAGTTAGCGCCGATTCATCGCGACGGCGGGCTGGTAGGGGACTGATCCCGAAGCAGCTAGAATCGCGGATTCATTCACAACCCTCAAAGGGAAACCATGAGCGATATCGAAGCACGTGTCAAAAAGATCATTGCCGAACAACTCGGCGTTGAAGAATCGCAAGTCACCAATGAAAAGGCTTTTGTGGCCGACCTGGGCGCTGACTCGCTGGACACGGTGGAGCTGGTGATGGCGCTGGAAGACGAGTTCGGCATCGAGATTCCTGACGAAGACGCAGAGAAGATCACCACGGTGCAAAACGCCATCGACTACGCCAATACCCATCAGAAGGCCTGAGCGCCTTCAGTTCAGACAGATTCGTAGAAAGTCTTAGCGCATGAGCCGTCGTCGCGTCGTCGTGACCGGCCTGGGTTGCATCACCCCCGTCGGAAACACGGTGGCAGATGCCTGGGCCAACATCCTGGCCGGTCAATCCGGCATTGACCTCATCACCAAGTTCGACGCTTCGAACTTTGCCTGCAAGATCGCGGGTGAGGTCAAGGGATTCGATCTTGGCGCCTACATGAGCGCCAAGGATGCACGCACGATGGATACCTTCATCCATTACGGCATCGCTGCGGCGGATGAGGCGGTGCGTGATGCCGGCCTTCCGACCGGCGAGTCGTTGGACGAAGAGTTGGCAACGCGCATCGGCTGCATCATCGGGTCTGGGATTGGTGGGTTGCCGTTGATCGAAAACACCCATGCAGAACTGGAAAGCCGGGGTCCTCGCCGGATCACGCCTTTTTTTGTTCCAGCATCCATCATCAACATGGTGGCGGGTCATGTATCGATGCGCTTTGGTTTCAAAGGTCCGAACCTTTCCGTGGTGACGGCATGTACTACGGGCCTGCATTGCATCGGTGAGGCAGCGCGCAAGATCGAGTATGGCGATGCCGATGTGGTGGTCGCCGGCGGCACGGAAGCCACGGTTTCTCCCCTGGGTGTGGGTGGCTTTGCTGCCATGCGCGCCTTGTCCACTCGCAACGATGATCCAAAGACTGCCTCCCGCCCATGGGACAAAGGCCGCGATGGCTTCGTATTGGGCGAGGGTGCAGGGGTGCTGGTGCTGGAAGAATACGAGCACGCCAAAGCCCGCGGCGCCAAGATATACGCAGAATTGTCCGGCTATGGCATGAGCGCCGATGCGGGGCACATGACGGCGCCCAATATGGACGGCCCTCGCCGCGCCATGCAGGCCGCGCTGCGCAATGCCGGTGTCAACGCCGAGGAGGTGGATTACCTCAATGCTCACGGCACCTCAACGCCATTGGGCGATTTGAACGAAACCCATGCGATCAAGGCCGCTTTGGGCGGGCATGCCAAAAAGACGGTGATCAGCTCGACAAAGTCGATGACCGGCCATTTGCTGGGCGGTGCGGGTGGGATTGAAAGCGTGTTCACCGTGATGGCGTTGCGTGACCAGAAGGCGCCCCCAACCATCAATCTCTTCGAGCAAGACCCGGAATGCGATCTGGACTACTGCGCCAACGTCGCCCGAGACATGAAGATGAACATCGCGGTGAAGAACAATTTTGGTTTTGGCGGCACCAACGGCACGTTGGTTTTCAAGCGCGTTTGACGGGGTGGCCAGACCGCTGCGCGGTGCCGGTCGGCCAGCTGTGATGGAAGGGTGGGCTCGGCAATGACCCGCTCCGCCAAGTCTTTTCATGCCCCAGCGACCCGCCATGAGGTGGCGCGGAGCCGCAGGTTGGGCTGGTTCATTGCTGGCGCCCTGCTTGCTGGCCTTGGGGGCTTTGCCGCGTGGATCGCGCAATCTGCTGGGGATAGCCTGCTTCGAGGCACTGTGTTCTTCGTCTTGTGGGGCGCGGTTGCCGGCCTGGCTTGGCGCTTTTGGTTCCGGCTGCCCGTGGGTGCCCTGCATTGGGATGGTTTGCATTGGTCCTTGAATCAAAATGCAGAAATGCCTGTTGCAGGTGAATTGGTTGTCCATGCGGATTTCCAGTCTTTCCTCTTGGTGCAACTGCATGGAGTCGATGGCCGGACCCAGTGGTTGTGCCTCGAGCGTACCCAGCCGCGGGAGGCCTGGGCGGCGCTGCGCCGTGCGGTATATTCGCGCCCCAAGCCAGAGCCCCGTGCCGACGGCATGTTCTCTGTCCGGCGCGGCGACGCGTGAGCCCCTTTTTTCATGACTGCTTCCATGCCCCCGCCTTCCGCCGACAGTGACCTTCAGCTTGTGGAGCGCACGGTTGCGGGTGACCAGAGGGCGTACGAACTGCTGGTGATCAAGTATCAGCGGCGCATCGAACGGCTCATTGGTCGCATGGTCCGCGATTCCGATCTCGTACAGGACATTGCCCAGGAAACGTTCATCCGAGCGTATCGCGCACTGCACCAATTCCGGGGAGAGGCGCAGTTCTATACCTGGCTCTATCGGATCGCGGTCAACACCGCCAAGAAGGCGCTGGTCGACATGAAGCGCAATCCCGTCATCTCGGAAAATGCCTTGCGAGGAAGTGATGACGACGATGAAACTTCCCGACTGGGGCATGAACTAACCACCGACGAGACGCCCGAGACCGTGCTCGCAGCCCAGGAAATCGCGGTGGCGGTGAACGCTGCAATGGATGCGCTGCCTGAAGATTTGCGCCAGGCGGTGACATTGCGTGAGATTGAAGGGTTGACCTACGAGGAGATTGCGGCTGCCATGGATTGCCCCATCGGCACCGTACGTTCCCGTATCTTTCGAGCGCGGGAAGCCATATCGGCCCGTGTCCGCCCTTTGTTGGAGAAGCAGTCGGGCAAGCGGTGGTAGCGCGGTGTGAATGGCAGAGCAGTGAAGCAAAACGTGATGGCTGGGGAACGACCATGAATGACGATCTGAAAATGCGTGAACATTTGTCTGCCCTTGCGGATGGGCAGCTGCGAGGCCAGGAGTTTGGTCAAGCCGTGGACTATGCCAGCAGCAATGCGGACGGCTTTGAAACGTGGCAGATGTATCACCTGATCGGCGACGTGCTTCGCTCTTCCGAGTTGGCGCGTCCGGTGAATTCCTCACTGGTGGACCGGCTTCGCAGCCAGATCGAAGCGGAGGGCATTCAGCGCCCTCCGTTGGTGGCCAGTGCCGTCGTGCAAGGAGCTGTCGCGGAGGTCGTGACGCCTGCTGTGGCTGCCAATGCCTCCGTGTTTCGCTGGAAAATGGCTGCGGGTTTTGCTTCGCTCGCCGCTGTCGGTGCAATCGGATGGACGGCCATGACGGGGATTCAGGCTGGGTCCGAAGGAGCGCAGATGGCTTCCGCTGCGCCAGTGACCGCCGCTCCTGCGGCGGTGGCGGTGGCAGACGCAACGGAAGGAAGCGCACCGCAGGTCATGATCCGCGATCCGCGGCTGGATGAGTTGCTGGCCGCGCACAAACAGTTTGGCAATACGTCGGCGCTGCAAATGCCGGCGGGTTTTCTGCGCAATGCCACCTTCGAGGCTCCGGCGCGCTGAGATCGTGAAGACAGGCCAGGAAGGCCCCTTGTACGCCGCTCACCAGCCTCGAGTCAGAGGTGTTCGTGCCTTGGCTGGCTACCTGAATAGGGCGGCTTCAATGCGCCACGCTCTGGCGTGGGTGCTGCTCGTGGCCGGTTCGGGCCACGCGTTGGCCGGGCCGCCGCCCGCCGTTGCTGCATCCAGTGCGGTGGTGTCTGGCGACGCACGTTCCATTTCCGGTTGGCTGGAGCGCATTCATCGCGCCTCCCGAGAGCACAGCTACAGCGGTACTTTTGTGGTGTTGTCTGCATCGGGGGCCATGGTGAGTTCCCGTATCTGGCATGCGGCCGATGGAAACGACCAGATCGAGCGCATCGAGGCATTGAACGGGTCTCCCCGCGTGGTCTATCGCCGGGAGGGGCTCGTCCGCACCTTCTTGCCCCAGGCGCGCATGGTGCGTGAGGATCGTCGCGACATGCCCAGCTTGTTCCCGCGGCTGCCGGAAACGGCTGATCGCGGACTGGATGCGCACTACACGGTGCAGACCTTGGGGCGTGAACGCGTTGCGGGCCACGAAAGTGAAGTGGCTTGGCTGCGACCCAGGGATGGGCTGCGATTCGGTTACCGCATGTGGGTGGCCGAAGCCTCGGGTTTGATATTGAAGCTGCAGACCCTCGACCTGCGGGGGCGCGTGCTGGAGCAGGCGGCGTTTTCTCAGCTGGAGCTGGATAACGCGGTGCCATTTGCGCGCCTCGTGGGCATGATGGATGACGTACGCGACTTCCGGGTGGTCAGGGTTGCCATGCGCAAGACCACCGCGCAAGCCGAAGGCTGGCGTCTGAGAGCGCCGGTGGGTGGATTCACCCCTGGGGATTGCTACAAGCAAGAGGATGCGGCTGTTGCGCAGTCGGGCCTTCCCTTGCATTGCCTGCTCTCGGATGGGCTGGCGACGGTCTCGCTCTTCTTGGAGCCTTACGACGCCTTCCGCCATGCTGCCGGCCCGAGCGCGGGCAGCATGGGGGCCACCCAGACCCTGGCGCAACGCGTTTCAGGCAACATGTGGCTCACGGCGGTGGGTGAGGTGCCGCAGGAAACCTTGCGGCTGGTGGCCGAGCAATTGGAATACGCCCGTTGAGCAGTGCCGCTGCTGCCCAAGCCGTCCCACTGGGGCGGATGCATGGGCTGCTGACTGTGGTATGGCGGGAACCAAATGTGAACCTTGCAATACGAAGTCCTTTTGCTGCTCCCGATGTCTCCTCTGAATTTTGAAAGAACGATGATGCCGATGACGACGAACTGGAAAAATCTGCAATCGTGCGCGGTGGCCGTCGCGATGGCATTGACCGCTGCCTCTGCGGCTGTGCCTGTCACTGTGTTGGCGCAAACGCCGCCACCCACGGTCCGGGGCCTGCCGGATTTCACGGACCTGGTGGATCAGGTCGGGCCGTCGGTGGTCAACATCCGCACGCTGGAGAAGGCCGCGGAGCGTGCCGGCCCGAACGCCATGGACGAGGAGATGCTCGAGTTCTTCCGCCGCTTCGGCGTGCCCGTGCCGCCCAATGCGCAGCGCCAGCAGCGCCCCCGTGCACAGCCCGAGGAAGAGCAGCCACGCGGCGTGGGCTCTGGCTTCATCCTCACGCAAGACGGCTATGTGATGACCAACGCGCACGTGGTGGAGGGCGCGGACGAGGTCATCGTCACCCTGACCGACAAGCGCGAGTTCAAAGCCAAGATCGTGGGCGCCGACAAGCGTACGGATGTGGCCGTGGTCAAGATCGAAGCCACCGGATTGCCGGCCGTCAAGGTGGGCGATCTCAACCGGCTGCGGGTCGGTGAGTGGGTCATGGCGATCGGCTCGCCCTTCGGGCTTGAAAACTCTGTGACCGCGGGCATCGTCAGCGCCAAGCAGCGCGACACGGGCGATTACCTGCCCTTCATCCAGACGGACGTCGCGATCAACCCGGGCAACTCCGGCGGACCGCTGATCAACATGCGTGGCGAGGTCGTCGGCATCAACAGCCAGATCTACTCTCGCTCGGGCGGCTTCATGGGGATCTCCTTCGCCATTCCCATGGATGAGGCCATTCGGGTCAGCGACCAGTTGCGTGCCACGGGTCGCGTGACGCGCGGGCGCATCGGCGTGCAGATCGGCCAGGTCACCAAGGATGTGGCCGAGTCGATCGGTCTGGGTAAGCCCCAGGGGGCGCTCGTGAGTGGGGTGGAGGCGGGGTCTCCTGCCGACAAGGCGGGCGTGGAGGCGGGTGACATCATCACGAAGTTCGACGGCAAGACCATCGAAAAAACCGCCGATCTGCCGCGCCTGGTGGGCAATACCAAGCCGGGCAACAAGAGCACCGTGACGGTCTTCCGCCGAGGTGCGAGCAAAGATCTCTCCATTACCGTGGCCGAGATCGAGCCGGATGACAAGCCGGTGGCGAGCAAAGGTGGCGAGCGTGAAAGCGCAAAACCCAAGCCTTCTCCAGCCGCCCAGCAACTGGGCCTGGCGGTTGCAGAGCTGACTGAAGCCCAGAAAAAGGAGCTGAAGCTCAAGGGCGGGCTGCGTGTCAACGCGGCCACGGATTCGGCCGCGCGTGCCGGCCTGCGCGAAGGTGACGTGATTCTTTCCATCGCCAATATCGAAGTGGCCAACCTGAAGGACTTCGAGGCGGCCCTGGCCAAGGCGGACAAGAGCAAGCCCATCAACGTGCTGTTCCGCCGCGGCGAATGGGCCCAATATGCGTTGATCCGTCCGGCACGTTGACCGGTGACCGCACAAAGCCCCATCCCAAAGTGGGGTTTGGGGCCTTTGCGCAGAAATCCGGTTTGGTCCCTCAACGTTTTTGCGCGGCATTTCCATTGATCGTTTTCGATAGAATGGCGCCTGCTTTTCACGGCTTAACTGCATATCGATTCAATTCTGCGCCACCATGTGTGGGATGGTCTTTAACCATTCACAGGTGATCCACAGTGTGCCCACAAGTTATTCCGGAAGTGGAAAGCGTTTTGTGAATAATCTGTGTATAAAATGCGCGTTGCAAGGCGGCAACGCCTTCTGAACCTTGTCGGGCGGACTTTCCCTCTCGGCCTTTTTGCCTACAATGAAGTTCCAACCATCGCAGTTGCCAAATGATTGTTGGTTCAGGGCGCGTCACCATTTGACGCGCCCTTTTTTCTTGTGCGCTCCGTTTTAATTCAATCACTTGTCGCTTTCCCTTGATGAACCACATCAGAAATTTTTCCATCATTGCGCACATCGACCATGGCAAATCGACCTTGGCGGATCGCTTGATTCAGCGCTGTGGCGGGCTTGCCGAGCGTGATATGGAAGCCCAGGTGCTCGACTCGATGGACATCGAAAAAGAGCGTGGGATAACCATCAAGGCGCAGACGGCGGCGCTGCAATACAAGGCCAAAGACGGCCAGATCTACAACCTCAATCTGATCGACACGCCGGGCCACGTGGACTTCTCGTATGAAGTCTCGCGCTCGCTTTCGGCCTGCGAAGGTGCGCTGCTGGTCGTCGATGCGTCGCAGGGCGTGGAAGCCCAGACCGTGGCCAACTGCTACACCGCGCTGGACCTCGGCGTGGAGGTGGTGCCCGTGCTGAACAAGATGGACCTGCCGAACGCGGATCCCGACAACGCGAAGGCCGAAGTCGAGGACGTGATCGGTATCGATGCGACCGATGCGATTCCCTGCTCTGCCAAGACGGGCATGGGCATCGATGAGATTCTCGAAGCCATCGTGGCCAAGGTGCCTGCGCCGCGCGGCCAGGCCGATGGCCCGCTGCGCGCGATGATCATCGACAGTTGGTTCGATCCGTACGTCGGCGTCGTGATGCTGGTGCGCGTGGTCGATGGCCGCCTGCTGAAGGGCGAGCGCTTCAAGATGATGGCCAGCGGCGCGGTGTACAACGCCGACAACCTGGGTGTGTTCACGCCCGCGAACGAATCGCGCAACTCGCTCGACGCCGGCCAGGTGGGCTACATCATTGCCGGCATCAAGGAACTGCAGGCCGCCAAGGTGGGCGACACCATCACGCTGGAAAAGAAGCTGCCCAACAATGCCGGTCCGGCGACCGAAGCGCTGCCGGGGTTCAAGGAAATCCAGCCCCAGGTGTTTGCCGGCCTGTACCCGACCGAAGCGAGCGAGTACGACTCGTTGCGCGATGCGCTGGAAAAGCTCAAGCTCAACGATGCCTCGCTTCACTACGAGCCCGAAGTCAGCCAGGCGCTGGGCTTCGGCTTTCGCTGCGGCTTCCTGGGCCTGCTGCACATGGAAATCGTGCAGGAACGCCTGGAGCGCGAGTTCGACCAGGACCTGATCACGACCGCGCCCAGCGTGGTCTACCAGGTGGTGAAGGCCGACGGCGAAGTGGTGATGGTCGAGAACCCCTCCAAGATGCCCGACCAGGGTCGACTGGAGGAGGTGCGCGAGCCCATCGTGACGGTGCATCTCTACATGCCGCAAGACTACGTCGGCCCGGTGATGACGCTGGCCAACCAGAAGCGTGGCGTGCAGATGAACATGGCCTACCACGGCCGCCAGGTCATGCTGACCTACGAGATGCCGCTGGGCGAGATCGTGCTGGACTTCTTCGACAAGCTCAAGTCGGTGTCGCGCGGCTATGCATCGATGGACTACGAATTCAAGGAGTACCGAGCCTCCGACGTGGTGAAGGTGGACATCCTGCTCAACGGCGAGAAGGTCGATGCGCTGTCCATCATCGTGCACCGCTCGCAGTCGCAGTACCGCGGCCGTGCCGTGGTGGCCAAGATGCGCGAGATCATCAGCCGCCAGATGTACGACGTGGCCATCCAGGCGGCGATCGGCGCGAACATCATCGCGCGCGAAACCATCAAGGCGTTGCGCAAGAACGTGCTGGCAAAATGCTACGGCGGCGACATCAGCCGCAAGCGCAAGCTTCTCGAGAAACAAAAAGCAGGCAAGAAACGCATGAAGCAGATCGGTTCGGTGGAAGTGCCCCAGGAAGCGTTCCTGGCCATTTTGCAGGTGGAAGACTGAGATGCAGGCCATGCAATACGTGACCTCCGTGATCCTCGCCGCTTTCGTGGCCTACGTTGGGGCCTGGTACATGGGGGCCATCGAAGGCAACTTCGCCCTGCTGCTGTTCCTGGCGACCGTGGTGACGGGGGCCTACTGGCTGGCCGAGCGGCTGGTCTTCCTGCCGCGCCGCCGTAAGGCGGCCCAGGCGATCGAAGATGCGGCGGCGCAGCGGCGTGCCGAACTGGACCGCATGGGCATCCAGAAGGTGGACGGCGACGTGCAGGAGGCCAAGGACCGCATCCTGATGCAGCCCTGGTGGCTGGACTGGACCGCCGGCCTGTTCCCGGTGATCGCCGTGGTGTTCCTGCTGCGCTCGTTCCTGTTCGAGCCGTTCAAGATTCCTTCGGGCTCGATGATCCCCACGCTGCTGGTGGGCGACCTGATCCTGGTGAACAAGTTCACCTACGGCATCCGCCTGCCCGTCATCAACACCAAGCTCACGCAGGGCAATGCGCCCCAACGCGGCGATGTGATGGTGTTCCGCTACCCGCCCCAGCCCAGCATGGACTACATCAAGCGCGTGGTGGGCGTGCCCGGCGACGAAGTGGCCTACCTGAACAAGCGCCTCACGGTGAATGGACAGGTGGTGGAAACCTCCGCCGTGCCGGACTTCTTCGACGAAGACACGATGCGCTACTTCAAGCAGTTCGAAGAGCAGTTGGGCGACCACCGCCACCGCATGATCAACAACCCCGACGTGCCGGCCTTCGTCCAGGGCGCCAGCGATTTCGCGAACCGCCAGAACTGCCGCTACAGCGTCGAAGGGGTGGTGTGCAAGGTGCCCGAGGGCCAGTATTTCATGATGGGCGACAACCGGGATAACTCCCTCGATTCGCGCTACTGGGGCTTCGTGCCGGACGCCAACATCGTGGGCAAGGCCTTCTTCGTCTGGATGAACTTCGGCAACCTCAAGCGCATCGGTCCGTTCCGCTGAGCACCGGCTTCGCACGTTTCACCACCGCCAATACCAAAGAGGGGTAGATCACCATGGCATTGCACCGTACCGCCAGCCGCGCGCGCCAGCGCGGCCTGTCGTTCATCGGACTGATTTTCATCGGCCTGCTGGCCGTGGCCGCCTTTGCCATCGGCGGGCAGTCGGTGCCGATCTTCCTGGAGTACCAGGCCATCAGCAAGGCCGCCAACAAGGCCGCGCGGGAAGGCAGTTCAGTGCCGGACGTGCGCGCCATCTTCGACCGTGCCGCATCGATCGACAACATCAGCTCGGTCCAGGGCAAGGACCTCGAGGTGACCAAGCGCAACGAGAAGATCGTCGTGTCCTTCAGCTACTCGCGCGAGATCGCCCTGGCCGGCCCGGCCTATCTCGTTTATCGATTCCAAGAACAGACCAAGTAGTCGGTGCAACCCAGCCTTTCCGCACTGCAGGACCGCCTGCAGCATGCTTTCTCCGATCCTTCGCTGCTGCAGCGCGCCATCACGCACCGCAGCTTTTCCGCCGACCACAATGAGCGCCTGGAGTTCCTGGGCGATTCCGTCCTCAGCCTGGCGGTGTCCAGCCTGCTGTACCAGCGCCTGCGCGATCTGCCCGAGGGGGATCTGTCCCGCGTGCGGGCCAATCTGGTCCGGCAGGAGACCCTCCATGAACTGGCATTGCGCCTGAAGCTGCCCGACGTGCTGCGCCTGGGCGAGGGCGAGGCCAAATCGGGCGGCAAGCTGCGGCCATCCATCCTGGCCGACGCGCTGGAGGCGCTCATCGGCGCGGTGTACCTCGATGCCGGGTACCTGCAGGCCGAGGCCCTGGTCCACCGGCTCTTTCAAGGCGTGGAGATCAACCCGCAGATGGAGGCGGCCGCCAAGGACCCCAAAACCGCGTTGCAGGAGTGGCTGCAGGGTCGCAAAATGAAGTTGCCGCAGTACCGGGTGGTGGGTACGGTGGGGGCTGCACACCGCCAGACCTTCGATGTGGAGTGCGAAATCTCCGAACTGGGCCTGACCGAGCGCGGCATCGGCGGCTCACGCCGGGCAGGCGAGCAGGCGGCGGCAGCGGCCATGCTGGTCCTATTGAAAGCGAAGAATCCATGAATGAAGATGCTACAAAAAATGTAGCTGGTGGCGCAGATGAATCTAGCGCTGACGGCCAAAATGACCTGGAAGCGATGCTGGCAGCCGCCAAGCCGGCCAGCGCCCCGGCGGATGCCACCGGCCAGCGTTGCGGCCTGATCGCCATCGTGGGCAAGCCCAATGTGGGCAAGTCCACGCTGCTCAATGCGCTGGTGGGGCAGAAGATCAGCATCACCTCGCGCAAGGCGCAGACCACGCGCCACCGGATCACCGGCATCCGCACGATGGAGCAGACGCAGTTCGTGTTCGTCGACACGCCGGGCTTCCAGACCAAGCACAGCACGGCGCTCAACAAGTCGCTCAACAAGACGGTGATGGGCGCCATCGGCGATGTGGACCTGATTCTTTTCGTGGTCGAGGCCGGCAGCTTCACGCTGGCCGATGCCAAGGTGCTGTCGCTGTTCAAGCCCGGCATCCCCACGCTGCTGATCGCCAACAAGCTCGATACGGTGCACCGCCGCGCGGAAATCGCGCCGTGGCTCAAGGGCATGCAGGAGCGCCATCCGTTCGCCGAGTTCGTGCCCATGTCGGCCAAGAACAAGGGCGATATCGAGCGCCTGTTCGGCATCTGCGCCAAGTACCTGCCCGAGCAGGCCTGGTGGTATGCCGAGGACGAGCTCACCGACCGCAGCGAGAAGTTCCTGGCCTCGGAGACGGTGCGCGAGAAGCTGTTTCGCTTCACGGGGGACGAGTTGCCCTACACCTCGACCGTCGTCATCGACAAGTTCGAGGAAGAAAAGGGCAAGACCAAGAGCCGCATGATCCGTATCGCCGCCACCATCGTGGTGGAGCGCGACGGCCACAAGGCCATGGTGATCGGGGAGAAGGGCGAGCGCCTCAAGCGCATCGGTACCGAAGCGCGGCAGGAGCTGGAAAAGCTCATGGACGCCAAGGTGTTCATCGAGATCTGGGTCAAGGTGCGTTCCGGCTGGGCCGACGACGAAGCGCGCGTGCGCTCGTTCGGCTACGAGTGAATCGACCCTGCGCTGCTTCGGCGGCCTCGGCGCCGTGGGCCACCCCGGGGCTCGGCGCACCCGTGTGCCGGGTGCCCGACCCAAAGAAAACCCTCATCCAGCGCTTGTCCATCAAGCACTGGTCGCTATTGAAAGAATAGCAACCCATGGCTGTGCGCCGTATTGCCGACGAACCCGCCTATGTGCTGCACCGCTACGACTGGAGCGAGTCCAGCCTGATCCTGGACGTGTTCACGCGGCACCATGGCCGGGTCGCGCTGGTCGCCAAGGGCGCCAAGAAGCCCACCTCCAACTTTCGCCCCGTGCTGCTGCCGCTGCAACCACTGCGGGTCAACTACACCCTGTCGGGCGATGGACAGGGCGAGATCCATGCGCTCAAGGGCGCGGAGTGGGTGGGCGGGCACGTCATGCCCACGGGCGATGCGTTGCTGTCGGGTCTGTACCTCAACGAACTGCTGATGCGCCTGATGGCCCGCGAGGATGCCCATGCGCCCCTGTTCGACGCCTATGCCGGCGTGGTGCGGGTGCTCGGCAGCGAGCACGGCGATGCGCTCGAACCCGTGCTGCGCAGCTTCGAACTGCTGCTGCTGCGCGAGATCGGGCTGCTGCCCAGCCTGGGGGCCGAAACGGTCACGCTGGCGCCCTTGCAGCCACCCACCCGGTACACGCTGGTGCCCGAGGCCGGGCTGCGCGCCGCGACGGCCACCGACCGGGCCACGCTGGCCG
>NZ_BAAJYR010000038.1:0-23831 GCF_057546605.1 Acidovorax sp. KPB24-03
CGGCCTGCGCAGCGGGGGCGCTGGCATCGGACGGTGGCGGGGCAGACGGCGCACCGTCGATCACCGGGGATGCGTCTCCACCGGGCTGGGCGATCGCGGGCGTGGACGCCTGCGCCGCACGGGCCGCGTCCACGGCCTCATCGGCCTGCGCTGGCACCGGCACGGCCGGTGCGGGGGCGGCCTCCTGATCATCCTCATCGCCGTATTCCGTGTGGAACGATTGCGCATCCAGCCCCTGTTCGCACAGCCAGCGCACCAGCACCGCCACGCTGCCATGGGTCACGAAAACGCGTTCGGCCCCGGTGGCCCCGATCGCCCGCTGCAGGCCGGGCCAGTCCGCATGGTCCGACATCACGAACCCCCGGTCAACGCCCCGGCGGCGGCGCGTGCCGCGCAGCTGCATCCAGCCGCTGGCGAATGCATCAGCATGGCGGGCGAAGCGGCGCATCCAGGGCGTGCCCTGGGCGGACGGCGGGGCCAGGACCAGCGCGGTCTTGAGCATTTGCGCATCCACCCCCGGGTCGGTCACGCGAAAGGTGGGCGGCAGGTCCACGCCGGCCGCGCGGTACACCGCATTGAGCGGCTCCACTGCGCCATGCACCACGATGGGCCCGATGCTGCGGTCCACGCCGTGCAGGATGCGCTGCGCCTTGCCGAAGGCATAGCACAGCAGCACCGAGGGCCGGCCCTGCGCGGCATTGGCGCGCCACCAGGCATCGATGTCGGCGAACAGCACCAGCTGCGTGGGCCAGCGGTAGATGGGCAGGCCGAAAGTGGATTCGGTGATGAAGGTGTCGCAGCGCACCGGCTCGAACGGGGTGCAGGTGCCGTCGGCCTCGGTCTTGTAGTCGCCGGAGGCGACCCACACCCGCCCGCCGTGCTCCAGCCGCACCTGGGCGGAGCCGAGCACATGGCCGGCGGGGTGCAGCGACAGGCGCACGCCGTGGTGTTCGATGGCCTCGCCATAGGCCAGCGTCTGCAAGGCGATGTCGGCGCCCAGCCGGGCCCGCAGGACGCCCTCGCTGTCGGTGTGGGCAAGGTAATGGGCGTGGCCCATGCGCGCATGGTCCGAATGGCCGTGCGTGATGACCGCCCGCTCCACCGGCCGCCAGGGGTCGATGTAGAAATCGCCCGCGGTGCAGTACAGGCCTTCGGGGCGCGCGACGATCAGATCGACGTCACCGCGCGCCATGTCCGGTGTCTTTCGCGAAAGGGGAGAAGCGCCTACGGGCGACCTGTCTGACCCCGTCGCCCAATGCGCCGTGCGTAGAAGGAAGTGCTGTGTGCGCTTGCATGCCGAATGCTATCGCCCACCCCTCTTTCGCCCGGGTGCGGAACGCCGCATGCCCGTGTCAGCCGGCGCCTACCGTGCGGGTGGCGCCCCGGCCGCCCGCCCCGAGCCCGCCTGCACGGCCCTTGTTGCCTCATTCATCGCGGCCATGAAAAAAGCCGCCCGAGGGCGGCTTTGTCGCAGACGGCAGGCAAGGCCGTCGTTCGGTCAGCGCTTTTGACGGAACTTGCGCAACGCAGCGATCTGCGCGGCCATCACGGCCAGTTCCGATTGCGCCTTGGCCAGGTCGAGTTCGCTCTTGGCGTTCTTGACGGCTTCTTCGGCCGCGGCCTTGGCCTGGTTGGCCTTCTCGTCATCCAGGTCCTTGCCGCGCACCGCGGTATCGGACAGCACCGTCACGCGGTGGGGCTGCACTTCCAGAATGCCACCGGCCACGAAGACGAACTCTTCGCCGCCATCGGCCATCTCGATGCGCACCGAGCCGGGCTTGATGCGCGTGATCAGCGGAGTGTGGCGAGGGTAGATGCCCAATTCACCGGCTTCGCCGGGCAGAGCGACGAACCGCGCTTCGCCGGAGAAGATGGACTCTTCGGCGCTGACGACATCGACGTGAATGGTGTTCATGGGGTTCCTTCCAAAAGTCGGGAAAGCTGGAAATCGGCAGTCTGTCCGTTAGGCGCGCCGCAGGTGCCTGGAAGCACCCGCACGGCACGCTCACCCGTGGCAGGCCGCCGATCGCGCCGCCTTACGCGACCTTCTTGGCCTTTTCGAAGGCTTCGTCGATCGTGCCGACCATGTAGAACGCCTGCTCGGGCAGGTGATCGCACTCGCCGGCCACGATCATCTTGAAACCACGGATGGTTTCGGACAGGGGCACGTACTTGCCGGGCGAGCCCGTGAACACTTCGGCCACGTGGAACGGCTGCGACAGGAAACGCTGGATCTTCCGGGCGCGGGCCACGGCCAGCTTGTCCTCGGGAGCCAGTTCGTCCATGCCCAGAATGGCGATGATGTCGCGCAGTTCCTTGTAGCGCTGCAGCGTGCCTTGCACACCGCGGGCCACCGCATAGTGCTCTTCGCCCACGACTTGCGGGTCGAGTTGGCGGCTGGTGGAGTCCAGCGGGTCCACGGCAGGGTAGATACCCAGCGAAGCGATGTCACGCGACAGCACCACGGTGGAGTCCAAGTGGGCGAACGTCGTGGCGGGCGATGGGTCGGTCAAGTCATCCGCTGGCACGTACACGGCCTGGATGGAGGTGATCGAGCCCACCTTGGTGGAGGTGATGCGCTCTTGCAGGCGGCCCATTTCTTCGGCCAGCGTGGGCTGGTAGCCCACGGCGGAGGGCATGCGGCCCAGCAGGGCGGACACTTCGGTACCGGCCAGCGTGTAGCGGTAGATGTTGTCCACGAAGAACAGCACGTCGCGGCCTTCGTCGCGGAACGACTCGGCGATCGTCAGGCCGGTCAGCGCGACACGCAGGCGGTTGCCTGGGGGCTCGTTCATCTGGCCGTAGACCATGGCCACCTTGGACTCTTCGAGCTTCTCGAGATTCACCACGCCGGAATCGGCCATCTCGTGATAGAAGTCGTTCCCTTCACGGGTCCGCTCGCCCACCCCTGCAAACACCGACAGACCGCTGTGGGCCTTGGCGATGTTGTTGATGAGTTCCATCATGTTCACGGTCTTGCCCACGCCGGCGCCGCCGAACAGGCCCACCTTGCCGCCCTTGGCGAACGGGCACACCAGGTCGATCACCTTGATGCCGGTTTCCAGCAGCTCCTGCGAAGGCGACAGTTCGTCGTACGCGGGGGCCTTGCGGTGGATGGAGGCCGTGAGGTCCTGGCTGACCGGACCGCGCTCGTCGATGGGCGCGCCCAGCACGTCCATGATGCGGCCCAGGGTCGCCTTGCCCACGGGCACGGTGATGGGGTTGCCGGTGTTGGT
Organism: Acidovorax sp. KPB24-03; assembly: GCF_057546605.1. NCBI lineage: Bacteria > Pseudomonadati > Pseudomonadota > Betaproteobacteria > Burkholderiales > Comamonadaceae > Acidovorax > Acidovorax sp. KPB24-03. Next base: position 3,237 of record NZ_BAAJYR010000038.1, read on the forward strand.
CACCACGATGCCGCGGCGCAGGCCATCGGACGAGCCCAGGGCGATGGTGCGCACAATGCCGTCACCCAGCTGCTGCTGCACTTCCAGCGTCAGGGTGGAACCGTCGAGCTTCAGGGCGTCGTAAATCTTGGGCATCTGGTCGCGCGGGAACTCCACGTCCACCACGGCGCCGATACATTGAACAATCTTGCCTTGCACTTGAGCCATTTTTTGCTCCAAATAAATGTGGGTTGAGCTGTCTGTTTACACAGCAGCAGCGCCGGACACGATTTCCGAAAGCTCTTTCGTGATCGCTGCCTGGCGCGTTTTTGTTGTAGACCAGCTTCAACTCGCCGATGACGCTGCCTGCGTTGTCGGTGGCAGCCTTCATGGCCACCATGCGCGCGGACTGCTCGGAGGCCATGTTTTCTGCCACGGCCTGGTAGATCAGGGATTCGACATAGCGCAGCAGCAGCTCGTCGATGACGCTCTGCGCATCGGGCTCATAGATGTAGTCCCAGCCGTGCTCCGTCTTCTCCGCTTCCATCTGCGAGGAAGACAGGGGGAGCAGACGCTCCACCACCGACTCCTGCCGCATGGTGTTGATGAACTTGGTGTACCCCAGGTACACCGCGTTGATCTTGCCTTCGGCATAAGCGTCGAGCAGCACCTTCACGGGGCCGATCAGCTTGTCCAGATGCGGGGTGTCGCCCAGACCGGTGACATGCGAAACCACCTTGGCACCGACGCGGTTCAGGAAACCCAGGCCCTTGTTGCCAATGGCCACGGCCTCGGTGGACACGCCAGCAGACTGCAACTCGCGCAGCTTGGTGGTCACGGCACGCAACACGTTGGTGTTCATGCCGCCACACAGGCCCTTGTCGGTCGTCACCACGATGACACCGGCCACCTTGGCATCGTTTTCCTTCATGAAAGGATGAACGTACTCCGGATTGGCCTTGCCGAGGTTGGCGGCGATGTTGCGGATCTTCTCGCTGTAAGGACGGGCCGAGCGCATCCGCTCTTGCGCCTTGCGCATCTTGGACGCGGCCACCATTTCCATGGCCTTGGTGATCTTCTTGGTGTTTTCCACCGATTTGATCTTGCCGCGTATTTCCTTGCCTGCTGCCATGATGATTCCTCGTTCGGTTTAGGCGAACGACTTCTTGAACGCGCCGATGGCGGCGGTCAATTCGGCTTCAGCGTCCTTGTCCATGGCCTTCGCCTGTTCCAGCTTGGCCAGCAGAGGGCCGTGGCTGGACTTCAGGAACTGGTGCAGGCCGTGTTCGAACTCGAGCACCTTCTTGACTTCGATGTCGTCCATGAAGCCCTTGTTCACCGCGAACAGCGTCGCACCCATCAACGAGATGGGCAGCGGGCTGTACTGGGCTTGCTTGAGCAGTTCGGTCACGCGGGCACCGCGGTCCAGCTGCTTGCGGGTGGCTTCGTCCAGGTCGGAAGCGAACTGCGCGAACGCAGCCAGTTCCCGGTACTGGGCCAGGTCGGTACGGATACCGCCGGACAGGCTCTTGATGATCTTGGTCTGGGCCGCACCACCGACGCGCGACACGGAAATACCGGCGTTGATAGCGGGGCGGATACCGGCGTTGAACAGGCTGGTTTCCAGGAAGATCTGGCCGTCCGTGATCGAGATCACGTTGGTCGGAACGAAGGCGGACACGTCGCCGGCCTGCGTTTCGATGATCGGCAGTGCGGTCAGCGAACCGGTCTTGCCCTTGACTTCACCCTTGGTGAAGGCTTCGACGTAGTCGGCGTTCACGCGGGCGGCACGCTCCAGCAGGCGGCTGTGGAGATAGAACACGTCGCCGGGGTAGGCTTCGCGGCCTGGCGGGCGGCGCAGCAGCAGCGAAACCTGGCGGTAGGCCACGGCTTGCTTGGACAGGTCGTCATAGACGATCAGCGCGTCTTCGCCGCGGTCGCGGAAGTACTCGCCCATCGTGCAGCCGGAGTAGGCCGACACGTATTGCATGGCGGCGGACTCGGAAGCCGAAGCGGCCACCACGATCGTGTATTCCATCGCGCCGGCTTGCTCAAGCGAGCGCACGACGTTCTTGATGGACGATGCCTTCTGGCCGATGGCGACGTAGATACACGTCACGCCCTGGCCCTTCTGGGCAATGATGGCGTCGATGGCGACGGCCGTCTTGCCGGTCTGGCGGTCACCGATAATCAGCTCGCGCTGGCCACGGCCCACGGGCACCATGGAGTCGATGGACTTCAGGCCGGTCTGCAGGGGCTGGTCCACCGATTTACGGGCGATCACGCCCGGAGCGACCTTTTCGATCACGTCGGTGAGCTTGGCGTTGATGGGACCCTTGCCGTCGATCGGCTGGCCCAGCGCGTTCACCACGCGGCCCACGAGTTCGGGGCCCACGGGCACTTCCAGAATGCGGCCCGTGCACTTGACGGTGTCGCCTTCGGAGATGTGCTCGTACTCGCCCAGAATCACGGCGCCGACGGAGTCGCGCTCGAGGTTCAGCGCCAGGCCGTAGGAAGGCGCACCGTCCTTGTTGGCGGGGAACTCCAGCATTTCGCCCTGCATCACGTCGGACAGGCCGTGCACGCGCACGATACCGTCGGACACGGACACCACGGTGCCCTGGTTGCGGATGTCGCTGCTGGCTGCCAGACCTTCGATGCGGCTCTTGATCAGTTCAGAAATTTCTGCGGGATTGAGTTGCATGACTCTTTCCTTCTTTCTTTGGTTAGCCGAGACCTCAAGCCGCTTACGCAGTGAGGGCCGCTTTCATTTGTTCCAGACGGGCTTTGACGGAGGTGTCGAGCACCTCGTCTCCCACGACTACGCGAACGCCGCCGATCAGGGATTCGTCCACCTGTACCGAGACATTCAGCTTGCGGCCGAAGCGCTTTTCAAGCACCGCGTCCAGGCCGGCCAACGCGGCGGCGTCCAGCGCAAAAGCACTGAATACCACGGCATCGGAAGAGCCGTTGCGCCGATTCACCAGCGCGCGGAACTGGGCCGCCACCTCGGGAAGCGCGTCCACACGGCCGTTCTCGATGATGACACGCAGGAAGTTGCGGGCTGCCTCGGGCAGCGCGCCACGAACCACGCCCGTGATGACGTCGAACACCTGTTCGGAGGTCACCTTGGGGTTGTCCGCCAGTTGGCGCAGCTGAGGATTGGCGGCAATCGCCGCCACTTCTTCCACCCAGGCCACGGTGCCGTTCAGGTCGGCACCCGGCTGGGACGTGCTGGCCTTGAACAGGGCTTCCGCGTAAGGGCGGGCAATGGTGGCGAGTTCTGCCATGTGCGCGCTCCTTACAGCTCGGTCTTCAGGCGGTTCAGCAGGTCGGCGTGGACGCCAGCATTGACTTCCTTGCGGAGAATCTGCTCGGCGCCCTTGACGGCCAGCGCAGCGACCTGCTCGCGCAGGGCTTCACGGGCCTGGATCGACTGCTGCTCGGCATCTGCGCGGGCAGCGGCGACGATCTTGTTGCCTTCCTCGGTCGCACGGGCCTTGGCCTCGTCGATGATGGCCTGAGCGCGGCGCTCGGCGTCCGCAATACGCGATGCCGTTTCGTTGCGCGTCTGGGCCAGTTCCTTCTCGACGCGCTGGTTCACAGCGGTCAATTCGGATTTGGCACGGTCGGCGGCAGCGAGGCCATCGGCGATTTTCTGGGCTCGCTCGTCCAGTGCCTTCGCGATCGGGGGCCACACGAACTTCATCGTGAACAGCACCAGGATCAGAAAGACGATGGCCTGAACGAACAGGGTCGCGTTGATACTCACGGCAACACCTTTCTAGTTGGGCGTTGAACGGAGCTTAGGCCAGGACGAAGGGGTTGGCGAAAGCGAACAGCAGAGCGATGGCCACGCCGATCAGGAAGGCGGCGTCGATCAGACCGGCCAAGATGAACATCTTGGTTTGCAGTTCATTGATCAGCTCAGGCTGGCGAGCGGACGCTTCGAGGTACTTGCCACCCATCAGTGCGATGCCGATCGAAGCGCCGATAGCGCCGAGACCCACGATCAGACCACAAGCCAGAGCGACGAGACCGAGAACGTTTTCCATGATGACTCCTAGGATGAAAAGAAAGGAAGGTTGAAAAAGAAAGGGAAAGGATCAGTGAGCTTCATGCGCCTGGCCGAGATAGATCAGCGCAAGCATCATGAAAATGAAGGCCTGCAGGGTGATCACCAGGATGTGGAAGATCGCCCAGATCGAGCCTGCAATGATGTGCCCCAGAGGGAGCAACACACCGGAAAGCGACATGGCAGCAGCACCGCCCATTAGGGCAATCAGCATGAACACCAACTCACCAGCGTACATGTTGCCGAACAGCCGCATGCCATGCGACACGGTCTTGGCAATGTATTCAATGATCTGCATGAGCAGATTGACCACGCCCAGGATCAGGGCGAAGACGGGATTCTTGCTGGTGCCGAACGGCGCGGTGACCAGCTCATGCGCCCAGCCGCCCATGCCCTTGATCTTCACGCTGTAGTACAGGCAAAGCACCAGCACTGCGAACGACAGACCGAGGGTGGTGGAGAGATCGGCGGTGGGCACCACGCGCAGGTAGGCATGGTGCGGATCATGGCCGGCGGCACCGTAGATCTGGGCCCAGATCGCGGGCAGCAGATCGACCGGCAGCATGTCCATGGCATTCATCAGGAAGATCCAGACGAACACGGTCAGCGCCAGGGGAGCGATGAACTTGCGGCTTTCGGCGTTGTGGATGTTGGCCTTGGCCTGGTTGTCCACCATCTCGACCAGGATCTCCACTGCAGCCTGGAAGCGACCCGGCACGCCGGAGGTGGCCGTGCGGGCGGCACGCCAGAAGACAAAAAGTGCGATGAAACCGAGAACCAAACCCACGATCACGGAATCGAAGTTCACCACGGAGAAATCGACAATGGACTTCTGCTTGATGTTCTGGAGATGCTGCAAGTGGTGAACGATGTATTCACTGGCAGTCGGTGCATGCGCTTCTGCGGCCATCGGACAACTCTTCTATCAATATCAATCGGTTTTTCGGACACCGGGCCGCACCATGAGGGCGATCCAGTACGTTTTCATCGTCACTACCATGCCGGCCAGCAATGCCAGCCAACTCAGCCCCGGAACCAGCCGGGGCGCCGCCGCCAGCATGGCAACGGTCATTGCAATCTTGACCAACTCCCACCCGAACAGGCCAGCCATCGCACCTCCCGCAGAAGTTTGATGCCGGGCCATGCCCCGCGCGAACAAGGCCGCGGGAATCACCACCGCCAGTGCGCCATACCCCGTGGACCAAGCCACAGTGGGCTTGCCGGAAACCAGCCATGCCACCAGGGCAGCCAGTGCTCCGAAGAACGCCTGACCCCAGACGATTCGCCACACGGAGATCCGCGGATGCCGGAGGCGCCACTGCGCAGCCTCTTCGGCTGACAGGGGCTTGAAGTCGGAATCTTCAGCCTCAGTTTCGTGGTCGGGAGCGTTTGTTTTCATTGAGGAATGACGCCCACTTTACAGACCGAAACTTTCACAAAGCCCCTGATTATAAGTAAAAACCACTTTCATCCGGCAATGACCTCTCAGGCCGGTATGAAAGTGTGCGCACGCGCGCTCCGTTGTGGTGACCGGCCAACGTGAACCGCCCTATCGCGGTGCAGACTTCGGCCGAAAGATTGCCGGCCCCGAACCCGTTCAAAATGGCACAAAGCCCGCCGTTTATAGACCATCGCCATGACACAGCCCCCTTCCGTGCTCCCATCAGACGTCCCGTCCGCGACCGATCCCCGCAAGGATTCGCTCATCGAGTACCCCTCGTCGTTCCCCATCAAGGTCATGGGCCAGAAAGTGGATGGATTCGTCCACGCGGTGACGGAACTGGCGCACCGCTTCGACCCGACCTTCGACGCGTCGACCATCGAACTGCGCGACAGCCGCGCCGGCAACTACCTAGGCGTCACCATCACGATCACAGCCACCAGCCGCGAACAACTCGATGACCTGTACCGGGCGCTGTCCTCGCATCCGATGGTCAAGGTGGTGCTCTAAATCCCATGGAGATTCGCCACCTGGGCCTCGTGGACTATCGGGAGACGCTGCAGGGCATGCAGGCTTTCACGCAGGAGCGTACGTCCCAGACTCCCGATGCGCTGTGGATCTGCCAGCACCCGCCCCTCTACACGCAGGGGCTGGCCGGCAAGGCCGACCATGTGCTGGCCTCTGGCGACATTCCCATCGTCGCCACCAATCGGGGCGGGCAGGTGACTTTCCATGGCCCGGGGCAGGTCGTGGCCTATCCGTTGCTGGATCTGCAGCGCGCCGGTTATTTCGTCAAGGAATACGTCTACCGCATCGAGGAAGCGGTGATCCGGACGCTGGCCCATTTCGGCATCACCGGGCACCGCGTGGGCGGGGCCCCGGGCATCTACGTGCGCCTGGATGACCCGGGAGGCCATGCCCAACTGCCACAGCGGCCACGCAAGGCCGAGGGTCTGCCAGCCACGCAAGCCCATGACGCCCCTGACTTCACCGGGCTGGGCAAGATTGCCGCATTGGGCATCAAGGTGTCGCGCCATTGCACCTACCACGGCGTGGCACTCAACGTGGACATGGACCTGGAACCCTTCTCGCGCATCAACCCTTGTGGCTACGCAGGGTTGCAAACGGTGGACCTTTCTACAATCGGGGTCCACACCACCTGGGAAGAAGCCGCCGAAGTGCTGAGCCAGCAGCTCGCCATTCGCCTGGCCCCCTGACCACTACCCTGCCATGAGCACTCCTGAAGTCGTGCGCGAAGCGCAAACCACCGCTGCCTACAACCCGCTGGCCAAGCAGAAGGCAGCCGCCAAGCTGTCGCGCATTCCGATCAAGGTCGAGCAAGGCGAAGTGCTCAAGAAGCCCGAGTGGATACGGGTGAAGGCGGGCAGCCCTACCACGCGCTTCTACGAGATCAAGGACATCCTGCGCGAGAACAAGCTGCACACGGTGTGCGAGGAAGCCAGTTGCCCCAACATTGGCGAATGCTTCGGCAAGGGAACGGCCACGTTCATGATCATGGGCGACAAGTGCACGCGCCGCTGCCCGTTCTGCGACGTGGGGCATGGCCGGCCCGACCCGCTGGACAAGGACGAGCCGCTGAACCTGGCCAAGACCATCGCACAGCTGCGGCTGAAGTACGTGGTGATCACCAGTGTGGACCGCGACGATCTGCGCGATGGCGGCAGCGGGCACTTCGTGGAGTGCATCCAGCACATCCGCACGCTCTCCCCCACCACCCAGATCGAGATCCTCGTGCCAGACTTCCGCGGGCGGGATGACCGCGCGCTGGAGATCCTCAAGGCCGCGCCACCCGACGTGATGAACCACAACCTGGAGACGGCGCCACGCCTGTACAAGGAAGCCCGGCCCGGCAGCGACTACCAGTTCAGCCTGAACCTGCTCAAGAAATTCAAGGCACTGCACCCTGGTGTTCCGACCAAGAGCGGCATCATGGTGGGCCTGGGCGAGACGGACGAGGAGATCCTCCAGGTCATGGCCGACATGCGCGCGCATGACATCGATATGCTGACCATCGGCCAGTACCTCTCGCCCTCCAACAGCCATCTGCCGGTGCGCCGCTATGTGCACCCGGACACGTTCAAGATGTTTGAGGAAAAGGCCTACGAAATGGGTTTCAGCCACGCGGCGGTGGGTGCGATGGTTCGCTCCAGCTACCACGCAGACCAGCAGGCGCACGCGGCCGGCGTGTAGCGCCCGGGCCGGGTTGCCGCAGGGAACGGGAGGCTCCTCCCGGTCGAACCCTGCAAATCAGGACGTTGCGGGCGGTTCTGTGGTCGATGCACTGACGGTGAAGCCGATGCGCGTGAACTGCGCCGTGCTGCTGGCAAAGGTTTTTCCGCCATGCATTCGCGCAATGGCGTCCACGATGGCCAATCCCAGGCCGTGATGCTGGTCCGAACCATCGCGTGCCGATGCTGCCCGGAAAAAGCGTTCGAACAGCCTGCTGAGCGCCTCTGGCGCAATACCAGGTCCCTGATTTTCAACGGCGATCTCCGCGCCGTCGCGCCATGGTCGGATGGCCACAACAATGGTGGAGTCCTTCGCCGCAAAGCGGATGGCATTGCCCAACAGGTTGGACAGGGCACGGCGCACCAGCGGCACGTCCACCGCTGCGGTGGCGTCGCCCACGACAGTGGCCCGCAATCCAGCCTCCTCCAGCGAGGCTTCATGGAACTCCAGCACGGCGCAGGCTTGCTCTGCAAGGCGGGCCGGCTGCCGTGAGCGCAAGGACTCTCCACGATCGGCCCGCGACAGAAACAACATGTCGGCCACGATGCCCGAGAGCCGCCGGATCTCTTCCAGGTTCGACACCAACAGCGACTGCATGTCCTGGGCGGAGCGGGGGCGGGCCAGTTCGACCTCCGCCGAGGCAATGAGGTTCGCCAGGGGCGTGCGCAACTCGTGGGCCACATCGGCATTGAAGGCCTTGGACTGCGAATAGGCCTGTTCGACCCGGGCCATGAGCGCATTGAATTGCGCGATCCAGGGGCGAAGCTCCTGGGCAAATTCGAGGGGATCGATGGGTGCACTGGCAGCGTCCGGCGTGATGCGGGCGGTTCGCTCCGCCAACTTGTGCAGCGGCCGAAGGCCATGGCGCACGAGCAGCGTCCCCGTCAGCGAGACCAGCAGCGTGCCCAGCACCACGGCCAAGGCCAGCGTCCCGCCCAGCCGGCGCAGAAGGCGCGCGTCCTGCGTGGTGTCGATGCCAATGCGCACGTTGAAGGGGGAGCCGCTGTCGTGCGGCGCCACCCGGTGATCGGCCCAGACCCATTCGCCCGAAGTGGCCGGGGTAGAGCTGAACAACTGCGCGCCATCGCGGCCGATGGACACGCTCACGTTGCCATGGGAGGAAAAGTAATCTTCCAGCTTGTGCTGCAAGGACAGCGCCCCGCCCCCTTGGCTGCGCTCGTTCAGCAGATGGGATACCAGTCGCGCCTGCTGGTCCAGTTCTTCCTGTGCCTTCTGTCGAAAATTCCACGCCGTGACGACATAGACGGAGACGCAGAGCACGCTGAGGCCAATCAGCGTCTGCAGGGCCAGCCAAACGGACAGCCGACGCTGTATCGATGACGGGAAAGGACTCATGGCGGTTCCCGATCCTCCAAGACGTAACCCATTCCGCGCACCGTGTGCAAGAGCCGTCGCGCAAACGGATCGTCCAGCTTGCTGCGCAGGCGTCGCACGGCCACCTCCACCACATTGGTTTCGCTGTCGAAGTGCATGTCCCACACTTGTTCGGCGAGCGTCGTTCGAGAGAGCACGCGCCCCTGGCGGCGCATCAGCAAGGCGAGCAAGGCGAACTCCTTGGCGGTCAGGTCGATCCGCACGCCTTCACGATGGCATTTGCGTGCAACCAGATCAAGCTCCAGGTCGGCCAGCTTCAGCACGGTATGCTCCTGCAGCGGCCCCCTGCGCTGCAGGGCCTGCACCCGCGCCAGCAGTTCGGAGAACGCGAAGGGCTTGACCAGATAGTCGTCGGCGCCCTGCTGCAGGCCCCTGACGCGATCCTCGACCTGATCGCGGGCCGTGACCATCAATACGGGCACGTCCTTGCCCTGCCGAATGGCGGCCAGCACGCCGAAACCATCCACCCCGGGCAGCATCACGTCGAGCAGGATGACCGAGTAATCGCCCTGCGTGGCGAGGTACCGGCCCTGGATGCCGTCCCTGGCAATGTCGACTACGTAGCCGTTTTCTTCCAAGCCTTTTTTGACGTAATCGCCCAGCTTGGGCTCGTCTTCGATGACCAGTATGCGCATCGGGCCATCGTATCGCCCGGGGACCGATTGAAAGATGACGAATTCGTCATCTTGCCGTCGGTGAATCGGCCGACTGGGTTTTTACAGTGACTTCACGCCGGCACAACGTTCGGCTGCATCCCGGTCCGGCGGTTCGGGCCGGATGCCCAACCCAGGAGATTGACCATGACCCGTTCCCCCGCCGTTTTTCTGTTCGCCGCCATGTCGGCTGCATGGGTGCCCTTGAGCGCTTCGGCGGCCAGCACCTTGCACAGCGCGCCCACCGAAGCCGGCTACACCGTGCATCCGCAGCATGCCACCCAGGCAAAGTCGCAGGCGCAGGTCCTGTCGGAGCTGGCCAACGCCCGCACCGACGGCACCCTGGTGGCCATGCAGTGGGGCCTGGAGGTGCCCCGCAAGGAGGCCAATGCCCCGAGCGCGCTGACACGCGAGCAAGTGCGCCTGGAGGCCGAGCGCGCCGCCAAGGGCAACCTGCTGCGCTATGGCGACCATTGAGCCTGCCTCCGCACCCATGCCAATGCAAGGCGCCTGTCCACCCGGAGACTTTGGGCAATGCCCAGCCCCGTGCCAGGCCCTTGCGGCCCACCGATATACTGCCGCCCGATGCGCCGCTGGCTGATGATCCTTTTGCTTTTCGCGATGCCGTTCCAGCTGAGCTGGGCGGCCGCCGCAGGCTATTGCCAGCACGAAAGCCATGCCAGCGCCTCGCATTTCGGGCACCACGAACACCACCACGTCGCCGCCACCAGTGCGTCGGCACAAGACACCGATACGCCCTCGGACCCCTTGCCGGGAGGTCCGGACAATGATTGCCTGACCTGCCACACCTGCACGGTGCAGCCCCTGGCCCATACCGCCAACGTAGCGGCCACGGCCGGGCCCGCCGCGCGCCCCGCGCCCTTCACCGAGTCCTATCGCTCCCACGTGGGAGGCATTCCCACGCGCCCTGCCTGGCCAGCGCTCGCCTGATTCGGCGAGAGACACGGCACGGGCTTCCCTCTTTGATCACAGCCCTTCGCTGAGAACTCTCGCCGAATTCATCCGCCCGTTGTTGTTGCAACCCAGGAGAATTCGATGCACAGGCATTTTGTGTCGCTGGCCGCCATGGCTTTCGCGGCATTTCCGGTCTTTTCGCACAGCCAGACCACCCCACTTCCCCCCTCGTCCACGGTGCAGCCACGCACCGTGGAATCGTCCGAGCCCTTGAGCCTTGCCACCGCGGTGGCACTGGCATGGCAGAACAATCCCGACCTGTCTGCCGTGGCGCGTGCGCGCGATGCGGCGGGTGCTGCCATCCGGCAGGCGGGCGCACGGCCCAATCCTGTGCTGGAGACCACGGTGGAGGACCTGCGGCAGGAACGCCGCACGACGACCGTGCAGATCAGCCAGCCGATCGAGCTGGGCGGCAAGCGAGCCGCCCGCATCACAGCCGCCGAGCGGGCGCGGGACCAGGCCGCCGCCGCCGCCCTGGCACGCCGATCAGAGCTTCGCGCGGGCGTGATCACCGCCTTCTTCGAAGTCCTGGCCGCGCAGGAGCGCGTCCGCCTGGCCCAGGACTCGGTCACGCTGGCACAGCGGGCGGTGCATGCCGCGGCCAACCGGGTGGCTGCCGGCAAGGTCTCGCCACTGGAGGAAACGAAGGCCAAGGTGGCCGAGTCCGGCGTGCAGGTGGAGCGTTTGCAGGCCGAGGGCGCCCTGCGAACCGCAAGGCAGCAATTGGCCGCGCTGTGGGGCAATCCGAAGCCCGCCTTCGCCCATGCCGTGGGACAGCTCGATGCCTTGCCCACCCCACCGTCCAGCCTGGAGATCGAGCAGCGGATGCATGGCGCACCCTCTTTGGTTCAGGCACGGCTGGAAGTTGATCGGCGCAGTGCGCTGACAGCCCTGGAGCAGGCCAAGCGGGTGCCTGACATCGCAGTGACGCTGGGCAGCAAGCGAAGCCCCGACGTGGGCGGAAACCAGTGGGTGGTGGGCGTGTCCATTCCCCTGCCCATTTTCGACACCAACCAGGGCAACCTGGCCGAAGCGTTGAGCCGCGAGGAGCAGGCACGCGACGAACTGCTGTCCACCGAACTGCGCACGGCCTCCGAAGCGGCGGCGGCATTGGAGACCCTCCATGCGTCGCGCATCGAGGCCGAAACACTGCAGCGCGACGCCCTTCCCGGCGCGGAGAGCGCCTACCAGGCCGCGACCAAAGGGTTCGAACTGGGCAAGTTCAGTTTTCTGGAAGCCCTCGATGCGCAGCGCACGCTGCTGCAGGTGCGCACGCAGACGCTGCGCGCCCTGGCCGCCGCGCACCGCGCCGCCAGCGACCTGGACCGCTTGCTGGGGCACGCCGGCGACGACCTGCCCTCCCCCATTTCATTTGCCCGCTGAAAGTCCACCATGAACCAACGACTGAACCCATCGACCGGCAAAGCCGGCAAGCGCCAATGGTGGGTGGTGACCGCCATCCTGGTGGTCACGCTGATCGCCGGCGCCCTGATCCTGCGGGGCAGCCCCGCCGCCTCCCCGGGCGGCCATGCCGAGGCAGATGGCCATGCGTCCCACGCGGAGGAAACGTCCCATGGCTCCCCCGGTGAGAACAGCGCCAGCCAGGATGCCCATGCAGAGGAGGAAGCGGCCAAAGGACCACATGGGGGCCAGCGCTTCACGGAAGACGGCTTCAGCCTCGAGGCAAAAGTGTCGGAAGACGGCGGCGCCCCGCATCTCGCAGTCTGGCTTTCCGAGCAAGGCAAGCCGGTGAAAGCGGATGCCGCCCAGTTGTCCGCCACGCTGACGCGACCGGGAGGGGAACGGGAAACACTGTCGTTCACCGCCGATGGCGAGGGATTGAAGAGCGTACAGGCCATCGAGGAGCCGCATGTGTTCGAGATCGTCCTCTCCATCCAGAAGGATGCCGTGCACACACCTTCACGCTGCAGCAGGCAGAAGGAAAAATTCCCCTGACGGAGGCGCAGGCCAAGGCCGCCGGCATAGCGATCGACACCGCGGGCCCGGCGCGCATCCGTGCCACGCTGCAGTTGCCAGGCGAAATCAAATTCAACGAGGACCGCACGGCCCACGTGGTGCCGCGGCTGGCGGGCGTGGTGGAAAGCGTCTCGGCCCAGCTCGGACAACAGGTCCGCAAGGGGCAGGTGCTGGCCGTGCTGTCGAGCCCGGCGCTGTCGGAGCAGCGCAGCGAACTGCAGACCGCACAGCGCCGGGCCGAACTGGCCCGGACCACGTACGAGCGCGAGAAGAAGCTGTGGGAGGAAAAAATCGCGCCGGAGCAGGACTACCTGCAGGCGCAGCAGTCTCTGCGCGAAGCGCAGATCGCGGTCGCCAATGCACAGCAGAAGCTCTCTGCCATCGGTGCCACGCCTGCCGCATCGGCCCTGGGCCGCTATGAACTGCGCGCACCCTTCGACGGCATGGTGGTCGAAAAGCACCTGTCGCTGGGCGAGTCCGTGAAGGAGGACGCCAATGTCTTCACCCTATCCGACCTGTCCACCGTGTGGGCCGAAATCAGCGTGGCCGCGCAACACTTGCCGTTGGTGCGCGTGGGCGAACGGGTGACCGTGCGCTCCACCGCGTTCGATGCGAAGGCGGAGGGCGAGGTCTCCTATGTCGGCGCCCTGATCGGCGCGCAGACGCGCATGGCCACGGCCCGCGTGGCGGTGGCGAATCCCCAGAAGGTCTGGCGGCCCGGATTGTTCGTGGAGGTCGAATTGGTGTCGTCCGAAGCGACACCGCCGGTCACCGTGCGAACCGATGCGGTGCAGACCGTCGATGACAAGACCATGGTCTTCATCCGGGCCGAAGGCGGCTTCATTGCCCAGGCGGTGCAACTGGGCCGCACGGATGGCCAGCGGGTCGAGATCGTCAAAGGGTTGGCAGCCGGTACGGCCTATGCCGCGGCAGGCAGCTTCGTCGTGAAATCCCAGCAGGGCAAGAGCTCGGCGTCGCACTCGCACTGAAGGTGGACCATGTTTGAACGTGTCATTCAGTTTTCCATCGCGCAGCGCTGGCTCGTGATGCTGGCCGTGCTCGGCATGGCAGCCCTGGGCCTCTACAGCTACCAGAAGCTGCCCATCGATGCCGTGCCGGACATCACCAACGTCCAGGTGCAGATCAACACCGCGGCGCCCGGCTACTCCCCCCTGGAAGTGGAGCAGCGCGTGAGCTTTCCCGTCGAGACCGTCATGGCGGGGCTGCCCGGGCTGCAGCAGACCCGCTCGCTGTCACGCTACGGGCTGTCGCAGGTGACCGTGATCTTCCAGGACGGCACCGACATCTACTTCGCGCGGCAACTCGTGAACGAGCGCATCCAGTCGGCCCGCGGCCAGATGCCGGAGGGCGTTCACCCGGTCATCGGCCCCATATCGACAGGCCTGGGGGAAATCTACCTTTGGACGGTGGAAGCCCAGGACGGGGCCCGCAAGCCGGACGGACAACCCTACACCTCCACGGACCTGCGCGAGATCCAGGACTGGATCATCAAGCCGCAACTGCGCAACGTACCTGGCGTGACCGAGATCAATTCGATCGGTGGGTATGCCAAGGAGTACCAGATCGCACCCAGCCCCGACAAGCTGCTGGCGCATGGCCTCACGATGGGGGATCTGGTCACCGCGCTCGAACGCAACAACGCGAACGTGGGAGCCGGGTACATCGAGCGCCGCGGTGAGCAGTACCTGATTCGCGCTCCCGGGCAGGTGCAGTCGATGGACGACCTGCGCAACGTCATCCTCGGCAATGCGGGCGGCGTGCCGCTGCGCGTCAGGGATGTGGCCGAGGTCGGGCTGGGCAAGGAACTGCGCACCGGCGCCGCCACCGACAACGGTCGCGAGGTCGTGCTGGGCACGGTGTTCATGCTCATCGGCGAGAACAGCCGCACGGTCTCCCAGGCCGTGGACCGCAAGATGAAGGAAATCAACGGGACCCTGCCCGCCGGCGTTCATGCGGTGACGGTGTACGACCGCACGGTGCTCGTGGACAAGGCCATCGCCACCGTGAAGAAGAACCTCTTCGAGGGCGCGGTGCTGGTGATCGTGATCCTGTTCCTCTTCCTGGGGAACATCCGCGCGGCGTTGATCACGGCCATGGTCATCCCGCTGTCGATGCTGTTCACCTTCACCGGCATGGTGAACCAGAAGGTCAGTGCCAACCTGATGAGCCTGGGTGCGCTGGATTTCGGCATCATCATCGACGGCGCGGTGGTGATCGTGGAGAACTGCGTGCGGCGCCTGGCCCACGCACAGCAGCACAAGGGCCGGCCGCTGACGCGGGCGGAGCGTTTTCACGAGGTGTTCGCTGCGTCGCAGGAAGCACGGCGGCCGCTGCTGTTCGGCCAACTCATCATCATGATCGTGTACCTGCCGATCTTCGCGCTCACGGGGGTGGAGGGCAAGCTGTTCCATCCGATGGCGTTCACGGTGGTCATCGCGCTGGTCGGTGCGATGGTGCTGTCGGTCACCTTCATTCCTGCCGCCGTCGCGCTGTTCATCGGCAAGACGGTGGGCGAGAAGGAAAACCGGCTCATGGGCTGGGCCCGCCGCGCCTACGCGCCGCTGCTGGACCGCGCCATGGGCGCCAAGCCTGTGGTCATCGCACTGGCACTCGCGGCCGTGCTGCTGTCCGGCCTGCTGGCAACGCGCCTGGGCACCGAGTTCGCGCCCAGCCTGGGCGAGGGCGATTTCGCCATGCAGGCGTTGCGCATTCCCGGCACCAGCCTGTCGCAGTCGGTGGCGATGCAGCAGCAGCTGGAGAGCACGCTGAAGGCGAAGTTTCCCGAGATCGAGCGGGTTTTTGCCCGCACCGGAACGGCCGAGATCGCGTCGGACCCGATGCCGCCCAACATCTCGGATGCCTACATCATGCTCAAGCCGCAGGACACTTGGCCTGCACCGGCCCGGTCGCGCGAACAGCTCCTTGCGGCCATCCAGGCCGAGGTGGAGCAACTGCCGGGCAACAACTACGAGTTCTCGCAGCCCATCCAGTTGCGGTTCAATGAACTCATCTCCGGCGTGCGCAGCGATGTGGCGGTGAAGATCTTCGGCGACGACATGGCCGTGCTCGACCAGACCGCCCAGAAGGTCGCCGAAGTGCTCAACCGAATCGATGGGGCCACCGAGGTCAAGGTGGAGCAGACGAGCGGCCTGCCGGTGCTGACGGTGAACATCGACCGCGCCAAGACCGCCCGCTACGGACTGAATGTGGGCGATGTCCAGGAGGCCGTGTCGATTGCCGTGGGCGGGCGCGAGGCCGGCACCCTTTTCGAAGGCGACCGGCGCTTCGGCATCCTCGTGCGGCTGCCCGAGCACATCCGGACCGACCTGGAGGCCATCCAGCGGCTGCCGGTCGCACTGCCTCGCAGCGGCGACGCCGCAGACGCCCGCGCCCGCTTCATCCCGCTGAGCGAAGTGGCCACGCTGCAGTTGGCACCGGGCCCCAACCAGGTCAGCCGGGAGGACGGAAAACGCCGCATCGTCGTGAGTGCCAACGTGCGGGGCCGGGACCTGGGCTCCTTCGTGGCCGAAGCGGAACAGGCCATGCAGGCGGTCCAGATCCCGGCGGGCTACTGGACCGCGTGGGGCGGCCAGTATGAAAACCTGCAGTCGGCCACCCAACGCCTGCAGGTGGTCGTGCCGGTCGCGCTGCTGCTGGTCTTCACGCTGCTGTTCGCCATGTTCGGCAATGTGAAGGACGGGCTGGTCGTGTTCACCGGCATCCCGTTCGCCCTCACCGGCGGCATCGTGGCACTGTGGCTGCGCGACATCCCGATTTCGATCTCGGCCGCGGTCGGATTCATCGCGCTGTCGGGCGTCGCCGTGCTGAACGGGCTGGTGATGATCTCCTTCATCCGCGGCCTGCGCGAAGGCGGCATGCCGCTGGACGCCGCCATCCGGGAGGGGGCGCTCACCCGATTGCGGCCCGTGCTCATGACGGCGCTGGTGGCATCGCTGGGCTTCGTTCCCATGGCCATTGCCACCGGCACCGGAGCGGAGGTGCAGCGGCCGCTGGCGACGGTGGTCATCGGCGGCATCCTGTCCTCGACCGCGCTCACGCTGCTGGTGCTGCCGCTGCTGTACCGGATCGTGCACCGGCGCAGCGAAGAAGAGGTTGCCCAAGCCGCCGCCCACTTGCCGTCTGCGGCCTGAGCACGCCCGCCTGCCGGCCTCTGCGGGCCGGCGGGCCTCGCTCAGTTCACCGTCAGCTTGCCGGGGCCTGCGTTGGACAGCACTTTCGCCTTGACGCTCGAGGCGGCGTCCAGGGTGTATCCGCCCGCATAAGGAATGGTCCAGCCCGCCGCAGCAAAGCCGCATTGGGCTGCGAGACCGAGCGCAGCGCCGTTGAGCAGCGACCCGGTATCGCGGATGGCGCCCGTCTTGGAAGCCGCACCAGGGTTCTTCACCACATCGGCGCAGGTGGCCGCGCCGGGCACTTCGAACACGTTGTTCTCCGAGAGGATCTGCGCCTTGTAGCCCACGCCCAGGCTGTAGTTGTGCTTGTAGGGCGCGTCCGATTTGCTGCCGGTGTAGTAGTTGTTGTACACGTGGACCCTGCCGTAGCGCACGCGAGGCGCGCGCTCCACGACCTGGCTGTAGAGGTTGTGGTGGAAGGTCACCGTGAGATGGCCCTCCTCGTCGGTGCTGCTGTCCGAGGCGCCCACCAGATGGGTTTTGTCGTGCCGGTCGAACACGTTGTTGGACACCGTCACGTAGTCGCTCGCGTGGATCACGTCCAGCGCACCGTCGTGGCATTGCTGGGGCTGGCCCTTTTCGATGGGTGCCTGATCGTCGGTGACGGGCGCATCGGTGAACCGGTTGTGGTCCACCCAGATGCGTTGCGAACTGTAGATCGTGACCGCATCGAAGTCGGAGTTCCACCGCCCCTCGCCGCTGCTCCAGACCGGCGACAGATCGCAGGGAGCGACGATGGTCAGATTGCGCAGGATGACGTTGGAAATCCGCTTCATCAGGATCGAGGCGTTGACGATCCGGGCATCGCTTCCGGCCCCGATCAACGTGGTGTTGCTCGGAATCGTGATGAGGTTGCGCGCAGCCTGATCGGCCCGGCTGGTGAAAGGCCCTCCGTTGTCCGCGGCGGCCATGTCGATGGTGCCATACACCACGATGATTTTCGGTTGGGCACCGCCCGCGCTGAGCGCGGCATTCAACTGGGATGGCGAACTGACCTTGCTCAGGTACTTCGCCGTGGCGCCCGCGCCGCCCGTGGTGCCGCCGCCCTGGCTGGCCCAGCCGTCGGGCGGTGCCGTGTCGGTGGTGTTGTCGGCATGTGCCGCGCCGGAAAGCGCGGCGATCAAGAGCGCAGCGAGAGAGCGTTGAATCACGATGGAGTCCTTTAGATCGGAAAAACAGAGCGCCACGAACCCCGGCCCCTCTGGCGCGGGGACGGCCATTCACCCGTGACTGTGGCAACGTGCAGCACTGTCTCCGTCGCACCGACCCGAAGCACCTGCCGGACAGGCGAACTCAGCCCATGGATACGGGGCTCACACCGCGAGCCGATACCCCACGCCGGTCTCGGTCAACAGATGGCGGGGCTGGGCCGGGTCGGCCTCCAGCTTCTGGCGCAGGTGGCCCATGTAGATGCGCAGGTAGTGGTTCTGGTCCGAACGCATGGGCCCCATACCTCGCGCAGCAGCTGCCGCTGCGTGATCACGCGGCCCGCATTGGCCACCAGCACGGACAGCATGCGGTACTCGGTGGGCGTGAGGTGCACCTCGGCATGGCCGCGCCGAACCACCCGGGCGTTCCGGTCCACCTCGATGTCGCCGAAGCGGAACACGGGCTCCTCGGCCACCGGGGTGAGCCCGTTGCCGCTGGCGGCGCGCGGGCGGCGCAGGTTGGCGCGCACACGCGCCAGCAGTTCGCCGGTGCCGAACGGCTTGGTGAGGTAGTCGTCGGCGCCCGCATCCAGGGCCGCGATCTTGTCGGCCTCGTCGGTGCGGGCCGACAGCACGATGATGGGCACCGCCGACCAGCTGCGCACATCGCGGATTAGGCCCACGCCATCGCCATCGGGCAGCCCCAGATCGAGCACCAGCAGGTCCGGCTGCCGCGTGCCGGCGGCCGACAGCCCCTCGCGCAGCGTGGCCGCCTCATGCACCTGCCAACCCTCGGCTTCGAGCGCACTGCGCACGAAGCGGCGGATCTGCGGCTCGTCCTCGATCACGATCACCGTTCGCAAGGCCAGGGTCATGGCGTTTCCGGCGCGCCGGGCTCCAAGGGTTCGTCCAGGGGAAGGGGGGGCTCGTCGCGCCGCGGCAGGATCACGGTGAACTCCGCCCCGCCGCGCTCGGCGCTGGCGGCGGAGATGTCGCCGCCGTGCGCCTGCACCACCGCCTTGCAGATGGCCAGCCCCAGGCCCACGCCGGGCGTGGCCGACTCCGACTGGCCACGCGTGAATTTCTCGAACAGCGTGTGCTCCTGCCCTCGCAGCGCCACCGGCAGGCCCGGCCCATGGTCGCGCACGGCCAGCCGCAGCGTGGTGGGCGTGGTGCTGGCGGACACCTCGATGGGCGGCGCGCCGTATTTGGCGGCGTTTTCCAGCAGGTTGACCAGCACCCGCTCGATGAGCACGGCATCGAATTCCACCAAAGGGAGGTCCGCCGGCAGGTGCGTGACCACCGGCAAGCGCCCCAGCGCAGGGCGTGCTGCCCGGATCGCTGTGCCCACCACCTCCTCGACCGACTGCCAGTCGCGCCGCAGGTTCACGCTGCCGCCGGCAATGCCGCTCTCCAGCCGTGCCATGTCGAGCAGGTTGCTCACCAGCGCGTGCAGCTGATGGGCCTGCGCCACGATGGCGCGGCCGGCCTCGGCCTGGTCTTCGGCCGACTGCGCGGGCAGCGACTCCGCCAGCGCGATCAGCGCGGTGAGCGGGGTGCGCACGTCGTGCGAAATGGCGCCCAGCAGGGCATTGCGCAGGCGCTCCGACTCCATGTCCACCACCGCGCGCTGCGCCACGTCCACGTAGTGCACCCGCTCCAGGGCGATGGCGATCTGCCGGGCCAGCGTATCGAGCTGCTGTGCCTGCTCGGGAATCAGCAGCCAGCGCGGCTGTGCAGGCTCCAGCGCCAGCACGCCCCGCACGCGCATGGGCGCGGTGAGCGGCACGTAGCGCCAGGTCTGCGCGGCCAGTGTGGCCGTGGCCAGGCCGGCGCTCTGGCCCTGGCGCAGCGTCCAGTCGGCCACGTTCGCGTCGAATCCGGGCGGCAGCCCCTCGGGCATGGCCAGGCGGTCGCTCTCATCCAGCGCGAGCACCGCCGCACGCCCTCCGAAATGCTTTTGCACCGCGGCAGCACCGATGGCGGTGATCTGCTCCACCTGCAGCGCTGCGGACAGTTCGCGCGTGAGGTCGAACAACGACTGCGCGCGCCGCTCGCGGCTCGCCGACACGCCCGCCGCGAAGCGCAGCCCCGCGGTGAGCTGCCCCACCAGCAGCCCCACCATGAGCATGACCCCGAAGGTGACGAGGTACTGCACGTCGCTCACGGCGAACGACATGCGCGGCGAAACGAAGAAGAAATCGAACGCCAGTACGTTGACCAGCGCCGCGAGGGCCGCAGGCGCCCGGCCGAACCGCATGGCCACGCCCACCACCCCGAGCAGGTACAGCATGACAATGTTGGCCAGTTCGAACACCCCGGACAGCAGGTGGGTGAGCAGGGTGACGGCCACGCTCACGGCCAGCGACCACACGAAGCCCGGCCAGCGGGCCGGCTGGCGCTCCTCGCTGTCGAGCGCATCGGTGCCGGCCCGCCCCCAGTCCGCCTGCGCCAGGCGCCGCGAACTGCCGGCGCGCCCGGCCTCCAC
>NZ_BAAJYR010000039.1:0-23820 GCF_057546605.1 Acidovorax sp. KPB24-03
CGGCGCGGCAGAGCGGTGGCCCGCTCGCCTGCCTCTGTGCTGGGACACCGGTGCCGGGCCGCGCCCGGGATCGCACCGCGCCCGGCTCGGCCTGGGCCAGCGGCCATCGGGCAAGCGTTTCCCCGCTTATTTTTCTGAATGAGGCACTTGGAGACCTGGATTTACAGGCGGTTGCAAGGGCGCTGCCTATGATGCGTGCAATGACCCCTGCCGATATCCGCCACCAGTTCGAAATCCAGCGGCGTGCCAGCCGGGACCATGCCGACGTGCCCCTGCTGGTGCGCCGAGAACGCCTGCTGCGGGTGCGCAAGATGCTGGACGAACATGGCCCGGTGCTCGCGGCGGCGGTGCAGGCCGATTTCGGCATGCGATCGCCGCGCCTGACCGAGGTGGCCGATCTGTTCGTGCTGCGCGCGCAGCTGTCGCACACGCTGCGGCACCTGGCCCGCTGGGCCAAGCCCCGCAAGGTCTTCACCCCGATGTTCCTGCAGCCGGCGCATGCCTGGGTGCAGCGGCAGCCGCTCGGCGTGGTGGGCGTGATCGCACCATGGAACTATCCCGTGCAGCTGGCGCTGGCGCCGGCCATCGGCGCCCTCGCGGCAGGCAACCGGGTGATGCTCAAGCCCAGCGAACTCACGCCCCACACCTCTGCGCAACTGGCCTCGCTGGTCTCGCAGTTCTTTTTCGCCCGACGAGTTCTGCGTGGTGCAGGGCGATGCCGCGGTGGCGGCGCTGGTCGCCTCGCTGCCGTTCGATCACCTCGTGTTCACCGGCTCCACGGCGGTGGGGCGCAAGGTGGCGCAGGCCGCCGCCGTGCACCTGACACCCACTACGCTGGAGCTCGGGGGCAAGTCCCCGTGCATCCTCGATGCGGACTGCGACCTGCAGGACGCCGCGCTCAAGATCGCGCACGGCAAGCTGCTGAACGCGGGCCAGACCTGCATTGCCCCGGACTATGTGCTGCTGCCGCGCGGGCGCGAAGCCGCGTTCGGCGAGGCCTACCGCGCCGCCGTGGCACGGCTCTTTCCGTATTTCGAGGGCAACCCCGACTACGCCTCCGTCATCAACCCCCGGCAGCTGGCTCGCCTGCGCACCATGCTGCAGCAGGCGCAGACGCAAGGCGCCGACGTGCAGGTGCTCGAACCCGTGCCCGGTTCCCCGCCACCGCCCGCGCAGGGTATCGGAGACGGGGTGGGGCGGCAGATGCCGCCGGTGCTGGTCTTCAACGCCAGCCTGAACATGCAGGTGATGCAGGAAGAGATCTTCGGCCCCGTGCTGCCCGTGCTGGGCTACGAGCGGCTGGACGACGCCATTGCGCACATCAACGCCGGGCCGCGGCCGCTGGCGCTGTACTGGTTCGGCCGCAACGAAGCCGTGCGCGACGATGTGCTGCGCCGCACGGTGAGCGGCGGCGTCACGGTGAACGACACGCTCATGCACATCACGCACGACAACCTGCCGTTCGGCGGGGTCGGCGACAGTGGCTGGGGCGCCTACCACGGCGAGGCGGGCTTTCTGCGCTTTTGCCACCAGAAGTCGGTGCTGGTGCAATCGCGCTGGTCCATGGGCTCGGCGCTCTACCCGCCTTATGGCGCGCGTTTCGACCGCGTCATGGGCCTGCTGCGCCGCTGGCTTTAGCCGCTGCGGGGCCCTCACACAGGGCCCGGGACAGCCGGGGGCTGGAGTGGAAAAACCATTTGCGGCGACAATGCCGCTCCTTTCGTTTTTTCATCCCCTGTTTTCGTCCCGTTTTTTCCATGTCCAGTATCCAGGTCCGTCCCGCCACGCTTCGCGATGCCAAAGCCATTGCACAGATCCATACCGTCTCCGCAGCCGAGGTATACCGTGGCTTGTTGCCTGACGACCAATTGAAATCCCTCTCTTCGGTCGAGAAGCGCCAAGCCTACTGGCGCGAGGCCATCGAGTACTGCGAGCCCCAGGTCCAGGTGGCCGTGGACGGCGACAAGATCGTCGGCTTCGTCGGCTTCGACCGCTCGCGCGATGAAAAATCGCGCCCCACCACCGGTGAAATCTGGGCCATCTACGCCGCCCCCACCCACTGGAGCCAGGGCGTGGGCGTGGCCCTTTGGGACGCCGCACGCGACGGCCTGCAGGAAGAGGGCTGCACCAATGTCACCGCCTGGGTGCCGCTGCGCAACGAACGCGCGCTGCGTTTCCATGAACTGGCCGGCTTCAAGCGCGAAATGTCCACGGCCAAGACCGCTGTCGTCGGCGGTGTGAAGATCGAGGAAGTGCGCCTCAAGCGCCCCTTGAACTGATCTGCAGCCTCCCCTGACTTTCCTTTTCGCACACCCTTCATGATCCACTGGACCGAGCACGGCGAGGAGCGCTCAGCGCCCTGGCGCAGCGAGAGCAACGCTGCGGCGCCCCGGCGCGTGGTGCTGGCCGACGACACGCTCGCGGCCGACACCGCCTATCGGCTGGCGTGCGAGGGCACGGGCCTGTTGTGGCGCGGCGATTTCCAGAACGCGCGGCACCTGCTCCAGGCGCTCATGCGCCGCGCGGACAAGAAGCCCAAGGCCAAAGGGGCCAAGGCCGGCCGCAAGGCCCAGGCCGGTGGCTCTGCAGCCGAGAGCACGATCCCTGCCCAGGCCTTCCATCTGCACCGGCAGGCCCAGGCGCAGCGTGCGCGCACGCTGGGCATGCTGCTCGTGCCCGTGGAGGGGGACCGCACCATCGCGTTGCGCCGTGCGCCCGATTGGCGAGAGGCATTCGCCGAGGCCTGGGGGCCGGCCGACGGCACCGCCTGCGTGGTGTCGCTGCGCGAAATGCTGGGGCTGGTCGGGGCACACGAGTGGCGAAAGAAGGGTGTGGAGATTCCCGCCCTGGGCACGCCCCAGGCCCCGCGCCGCATCCATCCGCACTACGGCGTGTTCTCGCCCGTGCGCGGGGAGTATGTGGACCTGGTGGCCCAGGCGCCGCTGCCGGCCAGGGATCTGGCCTTCGACATCGGCACCGGAACGGGCGTGCTCGCGGCGGTGCTGGCCCGGCGCGGCGTGCACCGCGTCGTGGCCACCGACCAGGACCCCCGCGCTTTGGCCTGCGCCCGCGACAACATCCATCGGCTGGGCCTGTCGGCCCAGGTCGAGGTGGTGCAGGCCGATCTCTTTCCCGAGGGCCAGGCGCCGCTGGTGGTGTGCAACCCGCCCTGGCTGCCGGGGCGTGCCAGCTCGTCCATCGAGCATGCGGTCTATGACGAAGACAGCCGCATGCTGCGCGGCTTTCTGTCGGGCCTCAAGGCGCACCTGGCGCCAGCCGGCGAAGGATGGCTGATCCTGTCCGATCTGGCGGAGCACCTGGGCTTGCGCTCGCGTGACCAACTGCTCGAATGGGTGGCCGGCGCAGGCCTGCGGGTGCTCGATCGGCACGAGGTGCAGCCCCGCCATCCCAAAGCCGCGGACGCTACCGATCCGCTGCATGCCGCACGTTCGGCCGAGCGCACCTCGCTCTGGCGGCTGGCTGCGCTGTAGGCACTGCGCCAAGCGCCACCGGTTTCCTTTTCACACCGGCAGCAGTTGCTCCATGCGCTCGCGCACGGCGGCAGCGCGTTCGGGGCCAGCCAGCAAGGTGATTTCATCCAGCAGCGCCTCGCTCACGTCCAGCATGCTGTCGCGGTCGCGCGCACCGCGCAGCGCTTCATGGAAATTGCGGGCCAGGTCGGCATTGCGCCGCGCGAACATGCGCTCGCAAATGTCGAACAGGTACATGCGCGCACCGGCCAGCGAACGCAGGGCGTTCGAGGGTGCCGGGGCTTCGTTCGTGGCGGCCGGCGCATTGGAAGGCGCGGGAGTTGTGCTGGGGCTGGCCAGGTAACCCTGGCGCATCAGTTGCTCGACGATCTGGGCGCCGATGCCGTTGTACATGGCCTGCAGGTCCTTCATCGGCCGGCCATCGGCCAGCAGCAGCAGGGAGCGTTCTCGCAGGCTCAGTGTTCGCACGCCGGGGGACAGTTCCAGGCGGGCCTTGTCGGTTCTCAGGAGCAGCATGGAAAGGGCAAAGATCAGGCGGGAGCCTGATTGCACCGCACTCCCGTGACGTGGCGATGACGCCAGCAGGGCCACGCGGCCGCGTGCGGCCAATGCCCACGGTTCTGATGCCGGGTGCGGAACTTGCCGCGAGGGCCGGTGGTATTCTCGCGGGCTTCGCCCAGGGGGGAGAAGCATGCTGACGGAACACCCAATGAACAAGAAAACAATTGCAGGCGCCGCCGTGGCGCTGGCTGTCGTGGCCTATGGTGGCGCGACCTGGTATCTGGGCCAACGGGCCCAGTCGAGCTACCAGGAGGCGTTGGTCGATCTGCGCCAGGCCCTGGGCCCGGAGGCCATCGTTTCCGAGGAATACCACAAGGGCTTCTTCTCATCGCAGGCCAAGCTGGTGCTGCAGTGGACCCCGCCCCGCACGGCCGAGCAGGTGGAGGCCAATGTGCCGCCATCGCCGCCGTTGCGCCTGGCCGTGAACAGCACCGTGCACCATGGCCCGCTGGCGGGCCGCCGCCTGGCGGCCGCCGTGGTGGATTCGCGCTTTGCGCTGGAGGGGCTGGACGCGCAGGCCACCAAGGACCTGGCCAAGGTGACCGCTCCCACCCTGACCACCGTGCACCACCTAACGGGCCGGCACGACCTCCATTTCCAGTTGCCCGCGGGTGAAGTCGGCAACGAGGAGATGACGTTGCGTTGGCAAGCCATGGTCACCGACATGACCCTCAGCGGGGACCGCAAGCACGTCAAAGGCAGCTTCCAGTGGCCCGAATTCGCGATGGTTGGCGTGCCCGGCGGTACCCCGGACGAGGACGACGAAGAGGCCAGGCCGGCGGCCCGCATCACCATGGCCATGAAGGGCATGGACGGCACGTTTGAAAACGAAGTGATCGAAGGCATGTGGCTTTTCGGGCCCGGCACCGGCACGGTGCGGCTCGCGGAGATGGACGCCAGCAGCACCCCGGCCGCAGGCGGCGCGGCAACGTCCCTGTTTTCTCTGAAAGAAGTGGCCGGGTCGTCCACGATCGAAAGCAATGGCGCCACGATCAGCATCGCCACTGCGCTCAACGGCAAGGGCAGCATGGGCCCGCTGAATTTCGAATCGGTGGGCTTCGAAGAAAAGTTCCAGCGCATCGACCTGGAAACGATCAAGCGCTTTCAGCAGGCACTGATCGAGGCCTACCGCACACAGGGCCTGGCGAGCGCGGCCTCCCAAACGGAAGAGCGCATTCTGGCTTTGCTGGAAGAGAGCGCTCCCCGCCTGGTGGCAGCCCTTCCGGCTTACTCGATGAAACTCATGGCCACCTACCAAGGCCAGCAGGGGCAGATCGAATACGGTGGCGAAGTGCAGCGCGCTCCCTCGGCCGAAGAGGTTGCGCAGACGGGCTGGAAGGCCGCGTTGATCAAGGGCTCGATGCTGAATGCCAGCGCGCGTTTGCCCAAGGCGTGGATTGCGCCCATCGCTGAGGCTGCAGGCAAGAAAGACATGAAGAGCGAAGACATGGACGCCATGATCGGCATGGCCCAGGCTGCCGGGTTCCTGCGACAGGAGGGGGACAACCTGACCAGCGTGGTCAAAATGGAAGCCGGCCAGGTCAAGCTCAACGGCAAGAGCATCGACCTGCCAAAGGGGACTTTCTAAAATAGCGGTGCTTCGGTGGCTTCGGCCATCGGTCGGCTGCTCGCCAGGGCCTTCGGGCCCTTTTTGTTTTTCCGGGCGCCGGGCCGTTCGTGGGGCTGCAGGCAGTCCTTTTCCTTGTCGTTACCTTCATCGGAAATTCCGGATTCACGGCCATGGGCGCTCGGCGCTGGTGGCGAAAAGGCCCATTCACGCTGCCATGACCTTGCTCCTTGCGCCCATGGAAGGGCTACTCGACTTCGTGCTGCGCGACGTGCTCACCCGCGTGGGTGGGGTGGACCGCTGTGTGTCCGAGTTCATTCGCATCACCGGCACCTTGCTGCCTGACAAGGTGTTCCTTCGCTACCTCCCGGAACTGCGCCATGGCGGCAGGACGCTGGCGGGCGTGCCAGTGCGGGCGCAGTTGCTGGGCTCCGATCCCGTCAGCATGGCCGAGAACGCGGCGCGCCTGGCAGCACTGGGACCCGAGGGGATCGACCTGAACTTCGGCTGCCCGGCCAACGTGGTCAACCGCCATGGGGGCGGTGCGGCGCTGCTCAAGGAGCCGGAGCGCATCGCTGCCGTGGTCGAGGCGGTGCGCCGCGCCGTGCCGCCGCACCTGCCGGTGTCCGCCAAGATGCGGCTGGGCTACCACGATGCCTCCCTGGCCCGCGAATGCGCACAGGCCATGCAGGCCGGCGGCGCGTGCGAATTGGTGGTGCATGCGCGGACCAAAGCCGACGGCTACCGGCCGCCGGCCTATTGGGAGCAGATCCCCGCTGTGCGCGATGCCGTCTCCATCCCGGTGGTGGCCAATGGCGAGATCTGGACCGTGGCCGATGCGCAGCGCTGCCGCGAGGTGTCGGGATGCAGCGCCCTGATGCTCGGACGGGGCATGGTGGCCGATCCCGGCCTGGCCCTTGCGATCCGCTCGGCGGACGCTGGTGACGCCGACGCGCCTGCATTGCCTTGGTCGGCGCTGCAGCCGCATCTGTCCGATTTCTGGCGTCTGGTCTGCGAAGACCTGGAGCCCCGCCAGCGCGCGGGCCGGCTCAAGCAATGGCTCAATCTGCTGCGCCGGCGGTTTCCGGAAGGGGAGGCGGCGTACCAACAGGTGCGCACCATGACGGATCAACAAGACATCACGCAATGGTTGCACCGGCAGCCGATGCCCGATCCGGCTTGAAACCAACTTGCCCTGAGGGTAGGGCGGCCCTGCCTCGGCTGAGTGCGGACCAGACGGTTCCGTCAGGTCGCCTGAGGACATGGGCCCGCGAAGCAGGCCGCCTGTTTCGCGCTACAAAAGGTGATCCGGTGCCAATGGCCCCAGGAGCTTCAGCAGCAAACGCAGTCCCAGACCGGTATCGGGGTCCGTCGTGGCGTCTTCGAGGCCGCTGCCCTGGGGGGCTCGCCAAACCAATCCCTGTTCGGTCTTCTCCAGTCGCCAGGCGCCTTCGCGCATGGCGGTTTCGATCTGCTCTGACGCCATGCGGGAGAGGGCCCGGCTGTGGATCAGCAGGGCAATCTCGGTGTTCTGCAACTGGGAGCGCAGATCCAGGTTCATCGAACCCACCACCAGCAGCCGGCCGTCCAGCACCAGCACCTTGGAATGCAGCATCGACCGGGAGTCGCCCGTGGCGGCGGCCCCCGATGAACCGAACGTCGACTTGAGGCCTGCCTGCTCGCTGCGCAGTTCATACAGCTGCACGCCCATGGCCAGCAATTCATCGCGGTGCCGTGCGTAGCCCACATGGGCAACCGGCGCATCGTTGGACGCCAGCGAATTGGTGAGCACCCGCACTCGGACTCCCCGTGCCACGGCATCGGCAAACGCCTTCTTCATGTCCTCGCCGGGCACGAAATAAGGCGAAATGATGAGCAGGTCCTGCCGTGCCTGGGCCAGCAACTGCAGAAGGCCGTCCACCACGGTTTCTCCTTGCGCTGCATGTTCTGCAGAGGCTTGGAGCGCTTGCGTCCGCGGTGTCGTGGGTGAGGGCGCGTTGTTGTCGGAATGGGAACCGGATGCGCTCACCTCGACGGCTGCCCCTGGCTTCATGTCGCCTACGGGAATGCCGCGCTCGCCTTCGGCGGGAATCTTCGCGGGTTGGTCCGCCAGCATGGCGGCCGGCGCCCAGACGAAGGCTGCCGCACCGAGGTCCATGGCTTGTTCGTTCCAGACGCGCTCACGTTGCGCCTGCGTGGGTCCATCGCTGGATGGGCGGGGCTCGCCGTCCGGCGGCTTGGGCCCATCCCGCCGGTCGGAGGCCGCAGTGCGCGTCCCTGAAGGGGGGGCGTTGCTGTTGTCACCATCACCCTGTCGCTGCTGTTCGGACGCTGGCGCCTTCGAGGTCTGTTCGCGCAACCTTGCCAGTTCCTGCTGGGTGATGAGCGACTGCACGGGGTAGGCGCGCTGGTTGTTCCAGTAGCTGTCGAAGCTGCGAGACAGATCCTGGACGATGGGGCCCACGGCGAGCACGTCCAGATCCACGAAATTGCCCGAATCGGCATTGCCGAAATAGGCATCGCCCAGATTGCGCCCGCCCGTTACGCCCATCACGTTGTCCGCGATGAACAGCTTGTTGTGCATGCGTTGCTGCACCCGGGAAAAATCGGTCACAGAGCCCCACAAGCGCCCCAGCATCGAACCACGCGGCCCAGCGACCGGGTTGAACATCCGCATTTCCACATTGGGCTGGAACGCCATGCCCATGACCAAGGCATTGCGCCCTGTACTGTGAAAGTCGTCCAGGAGAATGCGCACGCGCACCCCGCGCCGCGCTGCCGCCGCAATGCCGCGCAGCAACCGCTCGCTGCTGGCATCGGCATGGATGGCGTAGTACTGCAGGTCCAGTGTTTTCTGTGCGTTCTCCACCAGGGCGAGGCGGCTGCCATAGGCTTCCTGGGGGCCGCTGAGCAGGAGAAAGCCGGAGTCGTGTTTTGCATGGGCGGCTTGGCGACGGTCGTCCATGATCCTGGACAAAGACGTGTTGCTGGAAGGTTGCTGCGCTTGCGAGACAGAGCGTTCAACTCTTTCAGGCAGGCCGACACAACCTGAAATGAAGAGCAAAGTGACGAATGCTGAAATACCGCGATGTTTGTACAAACTGGGATGTCTCACTCATTAATATCTTGTGAATGACTCAGATCGATGGTAATTATTATTTAATTTGAAGCCGTGGCGGTACAGTTCAAGTCGCTGGATGGTTTGCAGGATCGTGCTCTTCCAGTCTTTCCAATAATTATTCTACGCATTTCTTCATTTTGCGTGGCGCTGGATACATCATTTCTTTTGATGGTAAGGGTGAGATTGAGGGGAGACGACCCATCTTTTTTTCTGGAAAATCCAGAGCTATCAAATGCAAGATAAGGGGCAGTGCCGGAAGAAGTACCATTTCCAGAAACGCTGAAATAGCTCGCCAAGGCCTCTTGCTTCATCACGGTGACATCTCCGCTTTCGCTATAGAGTTGGTCGCGATCCTTGTCTACAAATACGATCCACCCACTGCCCCAATCGGCACCGCTGGCGGGAATGACATATGCACTGGCATTTTGCTTCATGGCTTCTGCTTTTGCGGTATTGATGGCCACCAACAGAGAATTGGTCAGTGAAGAAAGCTGAGAATTTCGTTGGAAGGACTGGAAACCTGGCACAGCCACCAAAAGCAATATGGCAGCAATCGCAATCGTTATCACCAGTTCAATCAGCGTAAAACCGGACTGTAGTTTTGGTTTTTCACTCATGGCCAGCACAGTCTAGGGTTGCTTGTGTTGCCCGTGCACCTCTTCGTGCCATTGCTCATCAACTCTAAATTACCCACGACTGGGTCTGATTTCACAGGAGTTGCGATCACTCTGACACACTGAGAAATCGGCAAGGTGCCACTGCCTGTAGCGGGGCACGTATTGGCTGACAGCAGATAAGCCGCAGCAGATAGTCCCCCATCGCCAGAAAAGGTTTTAAAGGGAACCGTTGAAGCCGTGACCCCCCCGCACGCTGTAGATGGCGAGGGTGCGAGGGCAGCGACAGTGCCACCACTATTGCTGAATGCCAAGTAGCAATTATTTTGTGTCATGTATCGCTCCTGCTGCTGCAGAAGCTCTGCCAAGGCGGCCCTACCTTGGGCTCTCCGACCTTTCAGAATGGAGTCGTTATACGCAGGATAAGCAACTGATGCCAGTATGCCTATGACTGCCACGACGATCATGAGTTCTATAAGAGTGAAACCGCGATTTTTTTTAGCTTTCATGGCGTGGTTCCCTTGTTTTTCATGTCTTGGTAGTTGTTGATCTGGCGCCAGCTCAGTCGACCAACAAGTCTAGGGGGACCTTCGGTGATTTCCGTAGTAATACCTGATTGTCCCACCGTTGCGGTTACAGAACTAGTAGATTTCCAGCCACGCCCAGTACTGTCAAGTGGAGTGGGAAGAGTTGATTCCATTTGGTAGGTAATGCTGGGGCCTAACAATCCTACATTGGAAAAATTATATTTTCCATTTCCATCGCCAATACTAATCCTATAAGAATTGCTAGTGCCGGGTGTATTTGTACAGGTTCCCGTGGCTCCTGTGGCACCAGGAATAATGGTATTGAAAGTTGCAATTAGGTTTTCCTGATCAACGATGGGGCTGACCAATTTTTCTCCCGTTACAGGCATGTCAAAATACCAACCAGAGCGTTGAGTCGTATCAGTGTCTGAGGTCGCTCTTCCCCATTTGAAGGCTCCAACCGTAATCACTCTTGTGCCGGTGTTTATCGCACCTTGTTTCAAACGCGTTCGCCCACTAATAACACTTGCTGCGGCGGGGGAATTGTCTGCTCCCGTGAGGCCATTGTCGTATACGGCATAAACGCTATTAACGGCTGTAGATGTGTTGTCCGCCGTTTCCAAGTATTTTCCCGTACCGAAAGTGACATAAAAGGTTTCCAGGCCGGATACGTTTGGACCAGCAAAAATGGTGGGTGCTGCAGTAATGGGTTGAATATTATTATTTGAATCTTTGGCTATATACAAAGGATAGGGTGCAGGTGAGTCTGTGGTACCTTTGTTGAAAGCTGTCAGCTTGTTGATATTCCAATCACTGGTCGGAAGATTTTTAGAAAAATCCAGTTTCCAGAGATTGCCGTGGAAGTCGCCCATATATATCTGCGTGACTTCGCCAGCACTACCCCATAGCGGCTGAAAGTTGGCCAAGCCAGTTGCTTTCGATTGGCTCAGCGTGGTATCGATTGGCAAAGATATTTTGAAATAGTTAGTTCCCAAACTCCAGGATGTACCAGGTTGCTTATCTAAGGCCAGCAGAAAAAGGGCAGGTTGCCCGCTAGAGCTGAACACGCCGTTGATATCGGGGACATAATTATTAGCGCCGCTAGCTACCACTGCAAACCATCGATACGTGGCGGTGCTAGCGGTGCCACTGGTTTTTAGCTTCAAAATTTGCGGTTTTCCAATAACCTGACCCATATCGCTGTCGTCAGAACGTTTGAACTCCCACATGACGTTAGAGGCAGTGAAGTTGGAAGGATCAGACACATCTAATGCGAAGACACCAGAGCCTCCACCACCTGTTCCTGAAATTAAAACGGTTTTCCAGTCGGATGCTGTCCCATTGAATGCCACTTGAGCTTCTTCTACAACCGGAGATGCATCGACGTAACTTTGGTGACTCGTCGCGTACGTAGTATTTGTCAATGCCGAAAGTTTTGGCCCAAGCCAACTGGGAATATAAGCAAACAACTCATCACCGTTGCTGGCATTGAATGAATGAAGCATTCCATCATTTGCACCCACAAAAACCGCCTGAGTACGATTTTTATAAGTATTCCTGAAAGCTGCATAACCAGCTCCTGTATATCCAGTAGTTGGTGCCCCAGAGTAAACAACACCGGAATTGACAATGTCACCCAGCAGTGAGCTACGGACTCGGAAAAGGCCTCCTTCTTTGCTTCTGTCACCTCTTAAAAAGCTGACGCGTGCAGCGCCTTGCCCATCTGAAGAGGCATTGGGGTCTGCCTTGTTGAGATAGCCCTGTAAAGAACTTTCAATCGTTGCCCACGTAAAGCTTGCAGCCACGGGGTTGGCGTTTCCAGCTGTATTTCCTACATAAATCTTGCGATTAACAGCAGGCGACGCCATTACGGAGAGACGATCTGCAGCGCTCCAATTTTGTGATCCCACGTTAACAGCTGCGCCGGAAATGCTTAACGGTTCAGCAATGACATCCCCACTCCAGTTACTGGTATCAAACTTGGAAGAATAAATGATACCTCCAGATGAACTGCTGATGGTCGTAGAAGAGGCCGAACTACCGGCGATGCTTCTAGCTTGGGATGAAGCTCTACTGAAAATATCGTCAAAAGCAGAAAGGACACCCCTTGCACTACTTTGAAGGTAGTAGGTCCCAGCCTCACCAGGATCATTTTGCTTTTGCCAGACATTGTCGTCATTGGTGCCGTCTTGGCGTTTGAAAGGATTACCGTAGGTGTTGTATGGCTTGGCCGCAGTATTGCTTGGATCCGACTCGAAACCACCATACTTCGATGCCATGAAAAATTGGTTGGCAAAACGACGCGTGGATACGTTGTTCTGCGCACCATATTCGTTTACGTCAAAAAGGAAAGTTTTAACTCTGAGTCCAGGGCGCTGTTTCGCGGGGTTTGCAGTCCAACCTGTCCCCCGGATGTCATGTGTATGCGACCAATACGCAGATCCCATGATCTGACTGGTTTGAGTACCCGTCGGTACATTACTGTTAGCTCCATTAGGGTTGCCAGTAGTTCGCGCAACGTTCTGTCCATCTTGATAGGTAGTCGTTTGGTTACGCTCAAAAGCTTGAACCGTACTGCGCCAGGCATTGATGTCGGGAATGTTATTGGCCGGACTTGGGGTGGGCAGCCTGTTCCCGTCATGAGTATTAATATCTCCAATCACGACCACATTGTTTTTAAGACATGAATAATCCGAAGCATTGCTTCTGTTGTCGTATGGATCTATCCAGTTTACATAAACAGGATAACCATCGTACATGTCTGAGGTAATATTGCTAATTGCAGCGTTGCTCGGTTGCAAACCCTGTAGGTATCTTATCGTCTCGTAATGTAATTCGCCGACAGGGTCATACATCTTATAGCGACCAGGCACGGGTCCGGTTCTGCCAAATTTATTCAGATAATTGATCACGCCACTGATATTAGGGGTCTGACTGGTGTCGTTATCAGGGTTTGCAAGAAATACACCAGTGTTTGCATTCCATTCAGCGTTTGGATTTCCTCCGGTTGGAGTGTTGTCTTGTCCCGTGGTGTTGAAGGTCTTGCCGCCGACATATTTCATTGGCGCACGAAGTACGCCACCATACCGTCCATTGTTATAGCTGGCCGTTTGATCCATAAGATAGCCAAAAGCAGCCAACCGCATCTGATCGCTATATTTTTGAATGACGCCAGTGGGCTTGTAATTGCCGTTAGGATATTGCCTACAAAAATTGTAGGCAGTACGTACATCTTGCAGAACGCCAGAGGTGGCATTGCAAACTTGAACGCGAGCATAGAAAAAGCCATCGCTATTTAAATTTGCATTTACAGGAGGCGTCCATGGCCCACTATAGTTTCTGTAATAACATTGTTTTGGAGTGCCGCTTTTTGGATCACCAAAAATATCATTACTACAAGCCACGCCATTCGAGGCGGGTGCTACCTTCCAGTAATTTACACCATTGACCTTAACCCCGTACCAGACCTCTTTAGTTCCTGTAAAACTGCAGGTATTATTTTCAGTAGCACATTGAGTTGTACTGCTGGGGCGGTCTGTTGATGCATCGCTGACCGGTCCCACGGAAGAATTGGCGGCTGGCGCGCCCAATTTATATGATGCCGGGCCTGTGGAACAGTTTCCGGTATTAGAAGTGCCAAAATAGATTCTATTCAGGGTATTGGCTACCCATATATCGTTGCCATTGGCAGCTGTAATCATCGCTGTAGGGACTGCTCCCCAGTACGTTCCTGCACTTCCTCCATCTTTTTGTAATTGCTTAGCCGGGAAGTTGCTTGTGTTCCACATGCAGACCGGGTCCCCATTGGGGATGACTGCACGTTGAAGTATGGTCAAAGACGAGTTTGTAGTGGCTGTATCAATGTATCTATCCCCGCCTGACAATGCCAAACGGAGCATATCGATGGCTGAACTGCTGGCCCAGTTCAGAAAATTGCCACTGAAAGCATTGGTGCACTTTCGTGACGTTGCAGCGCCAATGCGATCAAAACGCTTGTAGTCTGCCGCAGTCAGGCCACTGGCAGGAGTCTCTGTTGGAGCGTCATTGTACGTATAGCAACTTTCTGCATCGTAATATCCTAAATATTCTTTTAGATTGGAGTAAGTATTGTCTGTAGTGTTTCCAGATGGATATTGAGAGCCCACGGTAGGGTATTCAACCGACAACGCTAGCGCCAAAGTGGGCTTGTCCACAGCCGCTGCTGCGTACAAAGGATCCGAAGAAATATTAATTGCGGGAATGGATGGGGCTGAGCCTGCGCTGAAGGCCAGGAATGAAGCAGTTGCTATTACAGGCACCGCCATCCATGCGATCCGCTTCACGGAAAGTGATTTTCTAAAAATATCTTTGCAGGCTGCGGCAAATTTTATTGCCGTCAGAGATGTGGAGAGGGCAGAATTATTCATGTCAACCTCGTCAATTCCTAAAAATCACTTGAGATACGGCCTGCGTGTCCGCATTCGGACCAAAGCCCATGGCAGTAATTCTGTAAATATACTTCATGTCTCTTGGGTTTTTGGTGCGAGCCATTGAGGGCTCGGGGATCGGCTCTATGACATAGCGGGGAGGCTGCGCGGGTTGAATTCCGGCATTTCCGGAGGGAAATGTCCGTCCTGTATAAGTTCCAAATGCAGCGGTTGGGGCATTATTTCCTGTAGCCGTGAAGTTCACCGCCAACCAAGCCGGTTTGCCTGCAATATTCAAAGCGCAAAGACCAATACTGGCTCCTGATGTGCCGCAGTCTGGAATAAATTGGTCAATTTCCGTATAACCTCGTGTGAAAAGACCATTCCGTTTGGTTGAAGAGCCTGCCGGTTGCCCCAGAATATCAAACTCAGCATCCATCAAAGCGGCTTCGGCGGATTGCCAAGCAATTTGTATATCTCGGTCATTTCGCGTGCCTCGCTCTGCCATCATCGAAATTTGCACTCCAGATATCCCCAGGATAGAAACAATCACAAGCAGCAACATCACTACTATTAATGATGCTCCTTTTTCCATGGTGGTTTTAGGTGAATTTTTAAATTGCACAGATAAATCTTGGAATTTCAGCATGCTAATTGTCTTCTTGGTAATTTCGCAGATGCACCGTGAATGTAACTGTTTGCCGTAATCTTCCATCTGATGAGGTGAATACTGTCCCTGGATCGTTGGTCGCGTCAGCCATGCCGCTGCCTATCGCGCCAGTGCTGGAGCCCTTTGTGATACCCAATGGATAAAATGTCTTGGAGCTTTTGTCCATAGCAGATCCGGAAGGACCTCTGATGACCATACCTATTCGCAAACTTCTCACTCGCTGCCAATTTGAATAACTAACATTAGGATTTGAAGCATTTGTGATTTGATCAGCCCGTAGATAACGTTCAGGCCCATTCTCTGGTGAACTGGCTGTGGCTATTGGTGGGGTGGCATTATTCGGGCCAATACCATCAACACCATAAAGTACTTGAAAATTTTCAACTCCGCTGATTAGCGGCTCGGCTTCAAGGGAGCCAGTTGAGCCTATATGGGTACACATGAGTGCAGGCTCGCCATCTAGTCCGGCACCAACGTGCAATATACTCAATATCCGGTCATATCGATCAATAGGTACGGCGGTTGGCGCTAAACCCATGCAGTCAATCATGGTTTCATCGGACGTGGTCGCAGTTGGAACAAGTTGACTTGTCTGATTCCTCAATACCAAAATATCGCTACCCGCACCTAAGGCTGATCCCCAGTCGGAGCTTTCATCCCAAGCATCGCTTTCGCTACGCTTTTGGTTATTAATTCCATAAATATTCGGGGGGGGGTTGGATTCAATTCCTTGTGTAGTGGGAGGTTTTTTCGTGGCAGCATCCCTCACATCTTTATATCCCGCCTGAACTCCTAGGCGTTGAATAAGGTCGACAGCAAATCTGCTGTTATCTCGAAGTTGTGAGGCTGTATCAACACTGCTAAAGCCCTGTCTAGACACAACCAGGGCGGCCACGGCTGCAAGCACAATCAACAAGCTGATAACCATTGCCACCATCAGCTCGATAAGGGTTAGGCCTTGTTGTCGATGCTTAGCGGCCGGATAATGCTTCATAGAATCGTTCTTTTTCATATTCCACTGGCGTTGCCACTGGTGACTGGAAAAATAATATAGGGAACGCTTGTTGAACTGCTCGCCTGCTCAAGCAAGTCGCTCCCAGTTTTGCTTCTGTCAGTAGAGTTACGGGTCCAGCCAATTTTTATGACGGCAATCTCATTTGAATTTGTGCCGGCAGTAGGACATGTCCATCGAGGAATACCGTTGCTGTCGTATGGAGCACTATCAAAACAGACAACCACACGGGCTCCAGGCAGGGTGTTGTCTACCCTGGCGAGCCAATCCGTCATTTCTGCGTTAGCAATGTCAGTTGCGGACGTGCAACCTGTGGCCGCATTGCCCACGCTCAGGCAATACGATGGAGTGGCTGGGACCATGGAGCCACTAGAGAGAGATACCAGATATGGGTTATCAGCAGTTGCCGTCTTGACGCCGACTTCTTTGTTGCCCCGCATCATTTCTGCCAGTTCCCTCGCCAACATCGCAGCTTGTGCTTGCAATCGAGCCTCTCTGTTCGACTGCAGTGCAAAAGCCTGCATGCCAACCAAGCCCAGCATGCCGAAAGACAGCACCATGATCGCGACCAGGACTTCAACCAAGGTAAAGCCTAGAGATTGCCTGATGGGTCGTGGACGGGAAGGGGTTTTGGCGGCCAGCCTGGGCGTTAGTAACAGAGCGGGGAATGTCATGTGCGAATGTTACGGAGGTCTCCTTCAGTTCGCCCGCCCCTCCTGTGCCGTTGGCTCCATAAGGCTGACCGTTTGGCGGCAGAATGGGCGGCTGCCCGCCAACCGTGGCATCCAAGACTGGAGTTTTCTCAGGCCGTATGAACAAGTCAGCAGAGTCAAATTTCATGAGGAGGGCATTGGAGCTGGCGCAGCAAGGCCTCTTTCGAACCTCGCCCAATCCACGAGTCGGCTGCGTGATCGTCAATGCTTCTGGCACGGTGCTGGGCGAAGGATCTACACAGCCGGCAGGTCAGGCGCACGCTGAAATCATGGCGCTGCGCGATGCCCATGGGCGTGGGTTGTCGGTAGAAGGGGCCACTGCCTATGTCACTTTGGAGCCCTGTTCGCATCATGGGAGAACCGGTCCGTGCTGCGATGCTTTGGCTGACGCGGGATTGAGCAAGGTGTTTGCCTCTATCGCCGATCCCAATCCCATGGTGGCGGGGCAAGGGGTGAGCAGATTGCGCGAGCGTGGCGTGGAAGTAGACGTGGGCCTTGAATCGCAAGCATCCCGCGAGTTAAACCTGGGCTTTTTCAGCCGCATGATCCGCCGACGCCCCTGGGTTCGCATGAAGGCAGCTGCCTCTCTGGATGGCTTGACGGCCTTGCATGGAGGTGAAAGCCAATGGATCACGTCGCCCTTGGCACGCTCCGATGGCCATGCCTGGCGTGCGCGGGCGTGTGCGGTGTTGACCGGCATCGGCACCGTTCTGGCGGATGATCCACGGCTGGATGTCCGGGAGGTCGAGACTCCTCGCCAGCCTGACCTGATTTTGTTGGACAGTCAGTTGAGGGTGCCATTGCACGCGGCCATTTTCAAAGCCGAGCGCCGGGTTTTTATTTACACGGCCATCCCAAACCCTGAAAAGGAGGCGTTACTCGCCTCACGCGGTGTCACCGTGCTGCATTTGCCCAATGCGGAAGGGCACATCGACCTGGCTGCCCTGATGTTGGATCTGGGTCGCCTGCAAATGAATGAAGTGCATGTGGAAGCGGGCAGCCAGTTGAATGGCGCGTTACTGCAAGCGGGGTTGGTGGACGATGTGCTGCTTTATCTGGCCCCCAAATTGTTGGGGCCTGGATTGGGCATTGCGCACCGGATGGCATTGTCCAAGCTATCCGACGGAACCGACATGGCATTCCAATCGGTCGAGATGGTTGGCCCGGACCTGCGCGTGGTCGCGCGGCTGTCCGGCCACGCTGATTTTTAAGACCCGATTTTCGCTTTGGCTTTTTGAAGGCTCATGGCTTGGCATATCCAAGACACGCCCCGGCGTTCGGTCGCCCTTTGCATTCTCTGTGCAGTCTGCGATCGCGTTCGGCAGTCGACTCTTCGGAGGTGCTTCGTGGAGTGGTCGTTTTCAACTTGACCGTATTCTTTCTTTTGTTGTCCTGCGCTGAATTCGAGGCATCGGTCGTTGTCGCTGCATGGGCCGCAAGCGTATTCATGCCGAGTGAGACTCCGGCGCAAAGCAGGAAGGCAAATCCTGCAAGGTGTTTGGCGGTTCGAGTGGGCATGGGTTCCTCCCTGGGATTTTGATTTCAGGATATTGTGGCGCAAGAGCATGGTGGAAGCCGCTACGATGCCCGCTGATCTTTTGCTCTGGAAGTTTCGATGCGCGCTACCGTCATCCACCTTGAAGAATCCAAAATCCGTGAAGTGGCCAACGCGGGAATGGGCCGCAGCGATGTGCTCGCTTTCTGGTTTGGCGAAAGCGATGAGGTCACCCCTGAGCCTGTGCGGCGGGCGGCCATGGAGTCTCTTGGGCGGGGAGAAACCTTCTACTCTCATAACCTGGGGCTGCCCGAGTTGCGCAGCGCGATCGCCTCGTACACGAGCGCATTGCATGGGCCGATCGCTGCAGACCGGGTGGCCGTGACCTCCGGCGGGGTGAGCGGGCTGATGCTGTCCATGCAAGCGTTGCTCGATCCTGGTGACGAGGTGGTGGCGGTGACGCCGGTGTGGCCCAACCTGACGGCGCAGCCCCAGATCATGGGCGCCCGGCTGCGATGCATTCCGTTGCGTCCCCAGCCGGGGGGCGCATGGGTGTTGGACATGGATGCACTGCTGGCTGCCATCAGCCCCTCCACGCGGTTGGTGATCGTGAATGCACCCAACAATCCCACGGGCTGGACGCTCACGCGCGACGAGCAGCGTCAAATCATTCAGCACTGCCGTACGACGGGCACGTGGATACTGGCCGACGAGGTGTACGAGCGGCTCTATTACGACGATCCGTCCCACTCGGTGTGCGCGCCCAGCTTTCTGGATCTGGCAGAGGCTGAGGACCGATTGGTCGTGGTGCAGAGCTTTTCCAAAAGCTTCCTCATGACTGGCTGGCGTCTGGGTTGGCTGGTCATGCCGGCGGAAATGACTCATCACATGGGCAAACTCATCGAGTTCAATACCTCATGCACCAGTGTCTTCACCCAGCAGGCGGGCATTGCGGCTTTGCAGCATGCGTCAGAAATCACGCCCCGTGTCGTCTCTCATCTTCAGGTGTGCAGGGATGCGTTGGTTCCCTTGCTGCAGGCGCTGCCGGGCATTGAGGTCGCCAGTCCGCGTGGCGGTATGTATGCGTTCTTTCGGCTGCCCGGCCAGGGCGACTCTCTGGATTTGGCCAAGCGGTTGGTGCGGGAAGCCGGTTTGGGGTTGGCACCGGGCAACGCGTTCGGTCTGGAGGCGCAAGGATGGTTGCGTTGGTGCTTCGCTTCCCGCGATCCTGAGCGGTTGGTGCAAGGGGTGCAACGGCTCAAAACCTGGCTCGGGGTATAATCGCAGAGTTTTGCATGGTGCAAGACGCACGCTTGTGGCCATTCCAGCCGCTTGCGCAAGTAAGACAGGGGCAGGGCAGCCACGCGCTGCAATCTCCGGCCCCGCAATTCAAGGAAAACCAATGATCGCATCCTCTATCAAGGCCGAAGTCGTCAAGGCCAACGCCCGTGCTGCCAACGATACCGGTAGCCCGGAAGTTCAAGTGGCCCTTCTGACGGCCCGTATCAACGAACTGACCCCTCACTTCAAGACCCATGCCAAGGATCACCACGGTCGCCGTGGTCTGCTGCGCATGGTGAGCCGCCGCCGCAAGCTGCTGGACTACCTGAAGGCGAAGGATGCTGAGCGTTACACGGCATTGATCGCCAAGCTGGGTCTGCGCAAGTAAGCGCATTCGCATGCCGAAACGCCTGGGTTAGCACGCTAGCTCAGGCGTTTTTTTACTTCGGAGCCGCAAAACAGAGCGAAGCTGTGTCATTCCAATGGCCTTGTTCCATCGAGGAAAAGGGCCGGGCCACTGGAATGGCATCGTGTTCTGAATTGCACTCCTTTGCAGGCTGGTTCTGTGTAGCCAGCGATTAAAAATGGAGCAAACATGAGCATTTTCAACAAAGTCACCAAGTCCTTCCAATGGGGCGACAAGACCGTCGTCATGGAAACGGGCGAAATCGCCCGCCAGGCTTCCGGCGCCGTGCTGGTCAACATCGATGACACCGTCGTTCTGGCCACGGTGGTGGGCTCCAAGACCGCCAAGCCTGGGCAGGACTTTTTCCCCTTGACGGTGGATTACATCGAGAAGACGTACGCTGCTGGCAAGATCCCTGGCAGCTTCTTCAAGCGCGAAGCCAAGCCCAGCGAGCATGAAACGCTCACGAGCCGCCTGATCGACCGCCCAATCCGCCCTCTGTTCCCCGAAGGCTTCTTCAACGAAGTGCACGTGGTCATCCATACGGTGTCGCTGAATCCTGAAGTGGATGCGGACATCGCCGCCATGATCGCCGTGAGCGCTGCGCTCTCCATCTCCGGCATCCCGTTCAACGGCCCGATCGGTGCGGCTCGCGTGGGCTACATCAATGGCGAATATGTGCTGAACCCCGGCCAGACGGCCCGCAAGAATTCCCAGATGGACCTCGTGGTGGCCGGCACCGAAGCTGCCGTGCTGATGGTCGAATCGGAAGCGCAGCAGTTGTCCGAAGAGATCATGCTGGGTGCCGTGGTGTTTGGCCATGAACAAGGCAATATCGCGATCAACGCGATCCACGAACTGGTGCGCGATGCTGGCAAGGCCGTCTGGGACTGGCAGCCGCCAGCCAAGGATGAGTCCTTCATCGGCAAGGTCAACGCCCTGGCGGAAGAAAAGCTGCGCGCGGCTTATCAGATCCGCAGCAAACAGGCTCGCACGCAGGCCTTGCGCGAAGCGACGGCTTCGGTGCTGTCGGCTTTGAAGGCAGAGGGCGCCGAGTTTGACGCGGTCAAGGTCGAGGGCTTGTTGTTTGACATCGAAGCCAAGATCGTTCGCAGCCAGATCCTGGCGGGCGAGCCCCGCATCGACGGCCGCGACACCCGCACGGTCCGCCCCATCGAAATCCGCAATGGCGTGCTTCCCCGCACCCACGGGTCCGCCCTGTTCACGCGCGGTGAAACCCAGGCGCTGGTGGTTTCCACGCTGGGCACCGAGCGGGACGCCCAGCGCATTGACGCACTGGCAGGCGAGTACGAAGACCGTTTCATGATGCACTACAACATGCCTCCCTTCGCCACGGGCGAAGTGGGCCGCATGGGTTCGACCAAGCGCCGCGAAATCGGCCACGGCCGTCTGGCCAAGCGCGCGCTGGTGGCGGTGCTGCCGACCAAGGAAGAGTTTCCCTACACGATGCGTGTCGTGTCTGAGATCACTGAGTCGAATGGCTCCTCTTCGATGGCTTCGGTGTGCGGCGGCTGCCTGTCGCTGATGGATGCCGGCGTGCCGATGAAGGCGCACGTGGCGGGTATCGCCATGGGTCTGATCAAGGAAGACAACCGTTTTGCCGTGCTGACCGACATCCTGGGCGATGAGGATCATTTGGGCGACATGGACTTCAAGGTGGCTGGCACCACGGGTGGCATCACTGCGCTGCAGATGGACATCAAGATCCAGGGCATCACCAAGGAAATCATGCAGGTCGCGCTGGCCCAGGCCAAGGAAGCGCGCCTGCACATCCTGGGCAAGATGCAGGAAGCCATGGGCGAGGCCAAGACCGAGGTCAGCAACTTCGCACCGAAGCTGTTCACGATGAAGATCAACCCTGAGAAGATCCGTGACGTGATCGGCAAGGGCGGTGCGGTGATCCGTGCCCTGACGGAAGAAACCGGCACGCAGATCAACATCGACGAAGACGGCACCATCACGATCGCGTCCACCGACAGTGCCAAGGCAGACGAGGCCAAGCGCCGCATCGAGCAGATCACGGCGGAAGTCGAGATCGGCAAGATCTACGAAGGCCCCATCGTCAAGATCCTGGACTTCGGCGCATTGATCAACTTGCTGCCCGGCAAGGACGGTCTGTTGCACATCAGCCAGATCGCTCACGAGCGTGTCGAGAAGGTGACCGACTATCTGACCGAGGGCCAGATCGTCAAGGTCAAGGTGCTGGAGACGGACGAGAAGGGCCGCGTCAAGCTGTCGATGAAGGCTTTGGCTGATCGCCCCATGGGCGACAGCGGCGGCCGTCCTGCACCTGCAGAGCGGGGGGAGCGCTCGGACCGTGGCGAGCGCCGTGAGCGCCGCGACGGTGCCGATCAGCAGCAACAGCAACAGTCCCTGGCTTCCGGCGAGTCGTCGGGTCAGATGGACGCCTGAGTCCCAGCACGATTGAAATGAGCGCTGCCGGCGCGGGCTTTGTCTGCGCCGGCGCGGTATTCATCTCGACTTTTGTAGCAAGGTGATGGCTATGCGTGTGGTGGAAATCGAAAGCCCGGGCGGCCCCGAGGTTCTGCGTCTGGCAGAGCGTCCGGTGCCCGAGCCAACCCGGGGGGAGTTGCTCATTCGGGTCGCGGCCAGCGGCATTAACCGGCCCGACGTTCTGCAGCGCAAGGGGCATTACGCCCCGCCGCCGGGTGCGTCGGATTTGCCGGGGCTCGAGGTGGCAGGGGTAATCGAGCGGGGCGATCGGGCTGCGATGGACAAGGTCGGCCTCAAGGTGGGGGACCGCGTCTGCGCGCTGGTCGCTGGCGGTGGTTACGCCGAGTACTGCGTAGCACCCGTTGAACAATGTTTGCCCGCGCCGGACGGTTTCACCGACGTCGAGGCGGCCTCGCTGCCGGAAACGCTTTTCACCGTATGGAGCAACGTGTTCGACCGCGGCCGCCTGCAATCCGGTGAAACGCTGTTGGTGCAGGGTGGAAGCAGCGGCATCGGTGTGACGGCCATTCAATTGGGGCGTGCATTCGGCGCCACGGTCATCGTCACGGCCGGCAGCGATGAAAAATGCGCGGCCTGCCTGGAAATCGGTGCACATCACGCCATCAACTACAAGACCCAGGACTTCGTCGCAGAGGTGCAGCGCATCACTGGTGGCAAGGGGGTGGATGTGGTGCTGGACATGGTCGCAGGCGATTACGTCGCCCGCGAGATCGAGTGTCTCGCCGAGGATGGGCGCTTGGTGATCATTGCCGTTCAGGGGGGCATCAAGGCCGAGTTGAACGCGGGTCTCGTGCTTCGCCGCCGTCTCACCGTCACCGGCTCCACGCTGCGGCCTCGGTCCGTGGCGTTCAAAGGCGCGATTGCCCGTGCCCTGCGCGAGCAGGTGTGGCCGCTGCTGGCATCCCGCAAGGTTCGCCCGATCGTGCACAGCACGTTTGCCGCGGCGGAGGCTTCCAAGGCGCACGCGCTGATGGAGTCCAGCCAGCATGCAGGGAAAATTGTTTTGACGTGGACCGCATGAAAAAGAAATTGATTGCCGGGAACTGGAAGATGAATGGCAGCCTGGCTTCCAATCAGGCTTTGGTGAACGCGTTGCGCGAAGGCATGGGGCAACCCGGCTGCGAAGTGGCGGTGGCGGTGCCTGCGCCTTACCTGGCGCAAGTGCAGGCCTTGGCCGACGGCTCCGCTGTTGCAGTCGCCGCGCAGGATGTGTCGGCGCACGAGTCCGGCGCCTACACTGGGGAGGCCTCTGCCGCCATGCTGCTGGAGTTCGGG
The DNA here is from genome assembly GCF_057546605.1 of Acidovorax sp. KPB24-03. Taxonomy (NCBI): domain Bacteria; kingdom Pseudomonadati; phylum Pseudomonadota; class Betaproteobacteria; order Burkholderiales; family Comamonadaceae; genus Acidovorax; species Acidovorax sp. KPB24-03. The sequence continues at coordinate 23,636 of NZ_BAAJYR010000039.1, forward strand.
GTGCGCTACGTGTTGGTGGGGCATTCCGAGCGGCGCCAGTACCACGGTGAAACCGACGAGGTGGTCGCGGCCAAGGCGCAGCGTGCGCTGGCGGCGGGCATCACGCCCATCGTCTGCGTCGGAGAAACGCTGGCAGAGCGTGAGGCGGGGCAGACGCAGGCCGTCGTCAAGCGCCAGTTAGCGGC
>NZ_BAAJYR010000040.1:0-22885 GCF_057546605.1 Acidovorax sp. KPB24-03
AATGGCGCGGTCTGCCACGCCGCCCGTTCCCCCGGCGGCGGCCCACACCCCCGCGCCTTTGCCGGCCCCCGCGCCCATGGACTTGGCCCTGCCGGCTGCCGGGCTGAAGGACATCGAAGAGGTGGTGATCCACCGTGTCATGCAGCGCGTCGACGTGGTGCTGGACCAGCGGCTGCGCGAGGCGATCGCCACCGTGGTCATGGAGCAGACCCGCTCCATGGTGCCCCGGCTGCGCGAAGAAGTGGAGTCGGTGGTGCGCCATGCGGTGTACGAAGCCGTGGCCGAGGAGCTGGCTGGACACCCCGGAGCGTCCTCCGTTTGACCTCCTTCGGGGGTGCGGTGGGTCAGTGACAGGGTATTCCCCTGTGGTTTCTGCCGCATGTCATCGTGTTCCCTAGTGATCTGGCCCATAAATTGCGATATGTTTCCGGCGTTGAGACACAACAATATTTCTCAGCGCTCACCCCTTAATGGAGATTCATATGCAACTGAAGTTGAAACTGACCGTGGTTGCCGCTATCGCGGCTTTTGCCGGCGCGGCCTCTGCACAAGAGCAGGTGGTCAAGATCGGTCACGTGGGACCGGTTTCCGGCCCACAAGCCCACTACGGCAAGGACAACGAAAACGGCGCCCGCATGGCAGTTGAAGAACTGAATGCCCAAGGCGTCACGATTGGCGGCAAGAAGATCAAGTTCGAACTGCAGGCGGAAGACGATGCTGCAGATCCGAAGCAAGGCACCGCCGCCGCACAGAAGCTGTGCGATGCAAAGGTTGCTGGCGTGGTGGGCCATTTGAATTCCGGCACGACCATCCCCGCCTCCAAGGTGTACAACGACTGCGGCATTCCCCACGTCACCGGCGCCGCCACCAACCCCAACCTGACCAAGCCAGGCTACAAGACGACGTTCCGCATCATCGCCAACGACAACGCCCTGGGCGCTGGCCTGGCGTTCTACGCGGCCGACACGCTGAAGCTCAAGACCGTGGCCATCGTCGATGACCGCACGGCCTACGGCCAAGGCGTTGCCGACGTGTTCAAGAAGACGGCAGCGGCCAAGGGCATGAAGGTGGTGGACGAGCAGTTCACGACCGACAAGGCCACCGACTTCATGGCCATCCTGACGGCCATCAAGTCCAAGAACCCCGATGCGGTGTTCTACGGCGGCATGGACCCCCAAGCCGGCCCCATGCTGCGCCAGATGGAACAGCTGGGCATGGGCAACGTGAAGTACTTCGGTGGCGACGGCATCTGTACCGCTGAAGTGGCCAAGCTGGCCGCCGGCGCCAAGACGCTGAACAACGTGGTCTGCGCCGAAGGCGGCGCTTCGCTGGCCAAGATGCCTGGCGGCACCGCATGGCGCGCCAAGTACGACGCCAAGTACCCCAACCAGTTCCAGGTGTACAGCCCCTACACCTACGACGCCACCATGCTGCTGGTCGATGCCATGAAGCGTGCCAACTCGTGGGATCCGAAGGTCTACATCCCTGAACTGCAAAAGTCCAACTACAAGGGCGTGACGGCCAACATCGCCTTCGAGCCCAATGGCGAACTGAAGAACCCCGCCATCACCCTGTATGTGTACAAGGACGGCAAGAAGACGCCTCTGAACTGAGCGCGCAGCGGCACCGCCGGTTGAAAGACCGGTGGTCCACGCCAAGCAAAAGGCCTCCGGTTCGGAGGCCTTTTTTCATGGTGCGGCTGAAACGGGCCGCGCTCGATTCCGGTGTGGCCGGGGGATGGGCTCTTCAGCGCCGGACCTGCAGAGCGCCTGGGTTCACGATGTTGGTGGGCGTGCCCCGGATGTAGTTGACGACGTTGTCGAACGCGGCCCCGAAGTACAGCTCGTAGCTGTCCTGTTCCACGTAGCCGATGTGCGGCGTGCAGATGCAGTTCTCCAGCCGCAGCAGGGCATGGCCCTGCAGGATGGGCTCGCTCTCGAACACGTCCACGGCGGCCATGCCGGGGCGGCCGCGGTTCAGGGCGGCGATCAGGGCATCGGCCTCGATCAGTTCGGCGCGCGAGGTGTTCACCAGCAGCGCGGTGGGCTTCATGCACGACAGGTCTTCCAGCCGGATGATTCCGCGCGTCTCGTCGTTCAGGCGCAGGTGCAGCGAGATGACGTCGCACTGGGCAAAGAACTCCTCGCGCGTGGTCGCCACCTGCAGCCCGTCGCTCAGGGCCTGGGCGCGCGAGGCCTCGCGGCCCCACACCCGCACGTTCATGCCGAAGGCCCGGCCGTAGCCGGCGACGATCTGCCCGATGCGCCCATAGCCCCACAGGCCCAGCGTCTTGCCCCGCAGCACGGTGCCAACGCCGAAGTTGGGCGGCATCGATGCCGCGCGCAGGCCCGACTGCTGCCAGGCGCCATGCTTGAGGTTGGAGATGTACTGGGGCAGGCGGCGCATCGCGGCCATGATGAGCGCCCAGGTCAGTTCGGCCGGCGCCACCGGCGATCCCACGCCTTCGGCGACCGCGATGCCGCGCTCGGTGCAGGCCGCCACGTCCACGTGCGGGCCGATCTTGCCGGTCTGCGCGATGAGTTTGAGGCGCGGCAGCTTTTCGACCAGCTGGCGCGAGATGTGGGTGCGTTCGCGCACCAGCACGATGATGTCCGCGTCCTTCAGGCGCACCGAAAGCTGGCCCAGCCCCTTGACGGTGTTGGTGTACACCTTGGCGTTGTAGGGGTCCAGGCGTGCGGCGCAATGCAGCTTGCGCACTGCGTCCTGGTAGTCGTCGAGAATGACAATGTTCATGTTGTCCGTAAAACCCGCAAGCTGCGGGGCAGGGCCTGTGGGGGGCCCTGCCGCAGAAATCGAAAGAATCGTGCCGCGCGGCCTGCCGGGCCCGGGCGGTGCCGGCGGGGCAGGGCGCTTGGCCCAGCCGCACATTGTCGTTGATGCGCGCGGCCGCGTCGCCGCGCAAGCCCGCTCAAAGGGCCGGTGCGGGACACGCGGTTACAAAAGTCTCCGTCCTGGCACCATTGCCGCACCTCGGCGGGCCATGGGCAGACCGGGTCGCCCACGCGACCGGCCGTAGGGGGCATCCCCGATGCCGGGCCCGGGGCAGGTCACTAGGCTGCAAGCGAAAGGAACCGAATCGCCCATGCCTGCCCACCACGCCTTCTGGCCCCGCCGCCTGCCGCACGCGCTCACGCCGCCCGCCACTTCCCTCTGGGACAACCTGGCGATCAGCGCCCGCCGCTACCCGGACAAGCCGGCACTGGTGTTCTTCGGGCGCACGCTGACCTACCGCGCGCTCGCCGACGGTGCCGAGCGGATGGCAGCGCACCTGCATGCCCTGGGCGTGCGGCAGGGCGACCGCGTGTTGCTGTGCATGCAGAACTGTCCGCAACTGGTGCTGGCGCACTTCGCCATCCTGCGGGCCAACGCGGTCGTCGTGCCGGTCAATCCGATGAACCGGGCGCAGGAACTCACCCACTACATCACCGACCCCGACGCACGCGTGGCCATCACCACGGCCGACCTGGCCCCCGAGCTGGTGCAGGCCAGCGATGCGCTGGCGCCTGGCGCGGGCCTGGCCCACCTGGTGGTGGCGCAGTTCACCGATGCGTTCTCGCCCGAGGAGGCCGGCGCCGACGCGATTCCGCCGGCGTGGCGCGACTGGCTCTGCACTCGCCACCCGCTGCCGGTCCTGGCCGGCGGCCAGGTGCATGCCTGGACGGATGCGCTGGCCTGCACGGCGCCCGCCCCGGATCTCACGGTCGGGCCCGAAGACCTGGCCGTGCTGCCCTACACCAGCGGCACCACCGGCCTGCCCAAGGGCTGCATGCACCCGCACCGCAGCCTCATGCACAACGCGGTGGCCAGCAGCCTGTGGGGCACCGCCACGCCCGAGAGCGTGACGCTGGCCGTCGTGCCCATGTTCCACATCACCGGCATGGTCAGCGTGATGCACTCCTGCATCTACGTGGGGGCCACCCTGGTGCTCATGCCGCGCTGGGACCGGGACCTGGCCGGGCGGCTCATCTCCCGCTACCGCGTGAGCAACTGGACCAACATTCCCACGATGGTGATCGACCTCATGGGCAGCCCGAACTTCGGCCAGTACGACCTGTCCAGCCTGGTGTACATCGGCGGCGGCGGCGCGGCCATGCCGCAGGCGGTGGCGCAGCGGCTGTTCGAGCAGTACGGCCTGCGCTACACCGAGGGCTACGGCCTCACCGAGACCGCCGCGCCGTCGCACACCAACCCCCCGGACCACCCCAAGCAGCAGTGCCTGGGCATTCCGTTCATCAGCACCGATGCCCGCATCATCGACCCCGACACGCGGAAGGAGCTGCCCGCCGGCGAGCAGGGCGAGATCGTGATCCACGGCCCGGGTGTTTTCAGCGGCTACTGGAAGCTGCCCGGGCCCACGGCCTCGGCCTTCATCGACCTGGACGGCAAGCGGTTCTTCCGCTCGGGCGATCTGGGGCGGGTGGACGACGAGGGGTATTTCTTCCTGACCGACCGGCTCAAGCGGATGATCAACGCCAGCGGCTTCAAGGTCTGGCCGGCCGAGGTGGAGGCGCTCATGTTCCGCCACCCGGCGATCCAGGAGGCCTGCATCATCGCCGCGCGCGACAGCTACCGCGGCGAAACGGTCAAGGCCGTGGTGGTGCTGCGCCAGGAGCACCGCGGGCAGGTGACCGGCGAAGACATCATCGCCTGGTGCCGCGACCACATGGCCGTGTACAAGGTGCCCCGCGTGGTGCAACTGGTGGACGCGCTGCCCAAGAGCGGCAGCGGCAAGGTGATGTGGCGGGCCTTGCAGGAGGCCGAGCTGGCCAGCCCTGCCGCCGCCTGACGGGCAGCGCCGCGCCTATTGCGCCGCGTGCGCGGCAATGAGCTCCGCCAGGTCCCGCTCCAGCAGGGCGGGATCGCCCAGCTGCAGCTCGATCACGCGGCGCAGGTGGGTCACGCTGTCCAGGTCCATCGTGCGGCACTGCAGGCCGGCATGCGGGCCTTCGATGTGCACGATGTCGCCGGTCATGGCGATGTGGTCGTTGTCGGCCGACAAGGCAATCACCAACTGGCACGGCGCGCCGGCTGGCAGTCGGGTGGCCGCGGGCTCCGCACCCAGGGCGAGCAGCGCGCCTTGCAGCGACAGGTCCAGCACCTGCACGTCGAACGTGCCCAGGCCGGTGGTGAGCAGCGCGGGTGCATCGAAAGCCACACGGACGTAGTGGCGGCGTTCATGGGGCATGGCGGATTCCTGGAATGGCGAAGGCCCCGCCATGCTACTGCACGGTGGTGATGCCGCCAGCGGATGGCTGGCACTTTTGCGCCAGGTTCCAGGGGCGGGCCGGGTTAAGCTTGGCCGCCTATGGCGCACATCACCTTCTCCCCTCCGTACCTGCCACCGGACCAAGTGGCAAGCCATCTGCGCAGCGCCGGCTATGCCGTGCTGCGGCCTGCCGACACCGCGGCGTGGATCGGTTGCCCGCTGGGCGAGCTCCAGGCGCTGCACGCCGACTGGAGCGGCCTGCCGCCCGATGAGTTCCTGAAGGACGGCGGGCGGTACCGCCGCCGCCGCCACGCGAGCTTCGTCGCCGATGGCGACAGCGTGCAGGCGGTGCCCCACCGCGCGCACTGGCAGCCGGTGGAATACAACGCGCTGCACGGCGGCATGCAGCGGATGTTCGCGCCGATGCTGGACACCACCGTGGCGCGCCCGGCGTGGCGGCAATTGATCACCGCGCTGGCCCGCGTGTCGCAGCAGGCCCTGGCCACGCAGCCCGAGCGCTGGTTCGTCGAGGCGCACCAGTTCCGCATCGACACCACCGACGGCATCGGCCGGCCCACGCCCGAGGGCGCGCACCGCGACGGCGTGGACCTGGTGGCGGTTTTCCTCGTCGGCCGCGAGCGGGTCAAGGGCGGCGAGACGCGTATATTCGAAGCGTCCGGGCCCAGCGGGCAGCGCTTCACGCTCAGCGAGCCCTGGTCGCTGATGCTGCTGGACGATGCGCGCATGATCCACGAGACCACGCCCATCCAGCCGCTGGCCGACGGTGGTTTCCGCGACACGCTGGTCGTGACCTGCCGGCGCGGAGGCTTCCAGGACGCGCCGGCCTGAAGGCCATGACTTGATGCGGATCAACGGCCGGCCAACCGGTCGCCGCGACACTGGGGCCTGACGCGGGCACGGATCGCGCAGGCGATCCCCCCGGCCCAGGCCCTGCCTGATCCATCAACCGAAGGAGAAGTAACCATGTTCAAGCACATCCTGATTCCCGTGGACGGCTCGCCGACCTCCATGACCGCCGTATCCAAGGCCGCCGGCCTGGCCAAGGCGTTCGGTGCGGCCGTGACCGCGGTGTACGTGGTGGACCCGTACCCGTTCACGGGTGTGGGCGCGGACTTTGCCTATGGCCAGTCGCAGTACCTGAGCGCTGCGACGGCCGAGGCCAACGTGGCGCTGGACGGCGTCAAGAAGGCCATGCAGGAAGCCGGCGTGCCGGTGACGGCGGTGGTGGGCGAGGGCCATGCGGTGCACGACGGCATCCTGCGTGCGCTGGAGACCAGCCAGGCCGACCTGATCGTGATGGGCTCGCATGGCCGCCGCGGCCTGGAAAAGCTGGTGCTGGGCAGCGTGACGCAGCGCGTGCTGGGCGCGGTGCACGTGCCCGTGCTGGTGGTGCGCGACTGATCGCCAGTCGATGCCATGGGGGCCGGCGTTGACCCGGCCCTCAAAGCAAAACGGCTCCCTCGGGAGCCGTTTTGCATGGGGCGCGTTGCCTGCAGGCAGCAGGGGGCACAAGGCCCGTGCCGCACCTATTCGATCTTCGCGCCGGAGGCTTCCACGATGCCCTTCCACTTCGCGTAGTCGGTCTTGAGCAGCGTGGAGAACTGCGCAGCCGACAGCGACTCGGGCTCGGCGCCCTGGGCCTGGATGGCGGCCTGCATCTCGGGCGAGGCCAGCAGCTTGTTGACCTCGGCGTTCACCGTGGTCACCACGTTGGCGGGCGTGCCGGCCGGCGCGAAGATGCCGTACCACGAACTCACGTCGAAGCCCTTGTAGCCCGACTCGGCCACGGTGGGCACGTCGGGCAGCGACGAGCTGCGCTTGGCCGAGGTGACGGCCAGCGGGCGCAGCTTGCCCGACTTGATCTGGCCCATCGCCGAGGGCACGGAGGACACCAGCAGGTCCACGTTGCCCGCCAGCGCGTCCATCAGCGCGGGGTTGGAGCCCTTGTATGGAATGTGGCTCAGCTTGATGCCTGCGGCCTTCTCGAACAGGTCGCCGGCCAGGTGGATGGTGGTGCCGTTGCCGGGCGAGCCGTAGGTGATCTTGCCGGGTTCGGCGCGGGCGGCGGCCACCACGTCGGCCAGGGTCTTGAAGCGGGAGTTGGCGCCGGTGGCGATGATCACCGGCGTGTAGGCCACGTGGGCCACGGCGATCAGGTCCTTGGTCGGGTCCCAGGGCAGGTTCTTGTAGAGCCAGGGCGCGACGACCAGGTTGTCCTTCTGGCCCATCACCAGGTCGTAGCCGGTGGGGGCGGCCTTCACGGCCTCGGTGATGCCGATGGTGCCGCCGGCGCCCGCGCGGTTGTCGGGCACCACGGTCCACTTGGTCACCTCGGTCAGCTTGGTGGCCACCAGGCGCGAGAGGATGTCGGTGCCGCCGCCGGGCGGGAAGGGCACGATCAGGCGCACCGGCTTGGTGGGGTAGGTGGCGGCGGGAGGGGGCGTCTGCGCCTGGGCGGTGGCGCCCAGCGCCAGGGCGAGCGCGGTGAAGGAAAGCAGGCTGCGGATCATCGGTCGTGTCTCCATTTTTTGCGGGGGAAGTTCAAGCCAGTCGATGCAAGGCAAAAAAGGCCTTCAGCGCAATATTATCTAGGGCATATTGCTATTGAAAGCATAGCGTTTGCACGGGGGTGGCCCTCAGGCGTCGCGCACGTCGGCCACGGGCGTTTCGCCGAAGTCGGCACGCTCCAGCCAGGCCAGCACGCGCGCCGCCGCATCGGCGGGCGAGGTGAGCTGGCCGCCCGACTTGAGGTTGGCGAAGTTCTGCACGTCAGGGAAGTCGGCGGCGCTCGCATCGCGCAAGTGGGCCTGCATGTCGGTGTCGATCACGCCGGGCGCGAGCGAGCACACCTTGGCGCCGTTCGGCTTGGCGGCCTCGTCCAGCGCCAGGCAGCGGGTGAAGTGGTCCATGCCCGCCTTGGCGGCGCAATAGGCGGCCTGCGAGGCCATCGCGCGGCGCCCCAGGCCCGATGATATGTTCAGCACCTTGCGCGGCACCGGCCAGTTCTCGGTGGCGCCCAGGAAGGCGCCGCTCAGCTGCATCGGGGCCTCCAGCCCGACGCGCAGCGCGTGCGCCAGGTCGGCCGGGTCGCTGCCCGAGAGCGGTGCGATGCGCGGCACCACGCCGGCGTTGTTGATGAGGGTGGCGCTGGCGTACTCGCCGGCCGGCACGTTGGCCAGCCAGGTGCGCAGGCGGGCCGCGGCGTGCAGGCCCTGGGACAGGTCCTGCTCCCACTGCTCGAGCGTGGCGCCGGCCTGCGCGGCTTCTGCGGCGAGCTCGGGATGGGCGTTGCGGGACAGGGTGAGCAGCGCGTGGCCGGGCTGCAGCAGCTGGCGGGCCATCGCCAGGCCCATGCCGCGCGAGGCGCCGGTCAATATCGTGAGGTGTTTTGGCATCCGGCGATGGTACTGCGTGGACTGCGGGCGTGGCCGGCGGGGGCTTCGAGGGCGCGCCGGTTTCCGCGGCCCAGCACGCTATTAAAAATATAGCGATATGCCCTAGTTCCAATTGCGCTGGAGGCACTTTTCACCCCCATCGGTGAAGGGCGGCCCGCACAGCCCTCGGGCCCCGGCCGCCCTTTGCGTTTCAATGGCTCTTGGGCCGCGGTGGCCCGAAACGCGGTGGCGCTTTGGTTCTGCAAAGGTTGTCGCTTGAATCGAGCCGGCATGTAGTGACCAGAAGATTGCCTCTGCGTGGCTGCGCATCGCCCTGGATATCGTGAAAGCCAATGATTGAGGCATCTGGGCATTCCATCGTCATGGGAGGTGGTAAACAGAAAGCGATGCTTTGTCGCGAATAGGTGTCAACAACAATTTGTCACAGATGATTGCAATCGTTATGGCTAGCATCCGCCGCAATAAAAAAATTGCAACGACTCTGCATCTGCGATTGGGGGAGGTGGTTGGCTCAGGGTCGACCGGCGACGCTTTTCATGCGCATGGTGAGAGACAAGAGGATCTCCAATGTGTGTGACGGGAATCGACCGCGCGGCCAGAGCCGTGCGGTATTGGCTGTGCTTTGCTCTGATATCGACATGTTGCGGGCTGGCTTGGTCAGGCACTGCCAGTGGCTTGGCATGGCTTCAGACCCAGGTGCAGGCGACCGGCCAACTGGCCAGCGCCTCCAGTTCTGCCACTGCGCTCCAGAGCCAATGTGAAGCAGCCCGGACGCTGCTGGAATTTTCCGATCTCGCCAAAGCTGCATCGCTGACAGCCGCGCTGGATGCAGCGCCATTGGCCGAGACTGCGACGGAGGTGCTGGCATGCACCCAATGGTTGCAGCAGCAACAAAGCCAGATTCCACGGACCCCCGAACTTCAAAGCCGGCGCTCGGTCTCCGGCGGCTTCGCCATGTATGACAGCCTCAGCGGGACCAATGCGCTGGATACGGGCTGGGCACTGCAAGCACTGGCTGGCCAATGGAGCGAGACCCAGGCTGCGCCCACCCTGGTTTGGCTGCAACAGCAACAGGCCGCCAACGGCAGCTTCACCGTGGGTGGCGTTGGTGATCTGCTGAGCACGGCCATCGTGCTGCGTGGTCTGCAGGAACACCGTCAGCGCTCCGTGGTCGCGGCCGCCATCGCCGACAGAGCAGCCGCTTATTTGCTGGGCCAAGCCAACCCGGCCGGACATTGGCAGTCCGATGCCGGCATCACCGCGCTCATCTATGAAGCCGTGCACCCCTACAGCGGCGCTCTGCCGACCATGGGCCCATCCGTAAAGGCATGGTTGCTGGCAGCGCAAAGCTCCAGCGGGGCGTGGGGCAACAACGATCCCTGGACCACGGCACTGGCCCTGCGCGCGCTTGCATTGGCCGAGCGCCCTGCCATCAACCCGGCTCAGGCCGCGCTGCGTGTGCAGTTTGTGGACGCGCGCAATGGCATTCCCATCCCTGGAGTGCAGCTCACGGGTCCGGCAAGCAGCGGCATCCTTGGATTGAGCGATAGTTCGGGCCAGATTCACCTGACGGGACTGGTTCCTGGCGCCTACACCCTCACTGCCAGTACCTCCGGCTACAGCACCGTCCAGACATCGGCCACATTGCGCGCGGGCCTTGTGACGGACCTGGGTACCCTCCAGATGCTGGTGCCAGGCAACAGCGCCACCGCGGTCATCAGCGGGATCGTCAAAGACACTGCCAGCGGAATGCCTCTGAGTGCAGTGACCGTCACGGTGGCTGCTCAATCGCTGAGCGCCACCACCGACGCGGCAGGCCGTTACCTGATCAGCAGTGTCGCACCCGGCAACGTCAGCGTGATCGCCCGCAAGGCCGGCTACTACGACGCCTCCGGCCAGGCCAACGCATTGGCCGGGCAAACCCTGGACTTTTCCCCCGGCCTGGTGCCCAGCCAGCCTGGCGGTTCGGGCAGCACCACCGACTGCCGCATCACTGGCCGCGTCACCAACGCTGCCGACACAACGCCTGTTGCCGGAGCCACCGTGGCTCTGAGCGGCGCCAATACCGGCACGACACTCACGGATGCCGATGGCACCTATGTGTTGGCTGGCCTGGTTTCAGGCGACACACGCATCAGCGTCAGCCAAGCAGGCTACAGCTCTGCCGAGGCCAACACCCGACTCTCCTGTAGTTCACAGAGCAACACGGCGGTTCAGTATTCCCCCAGGCTCCATGCGGGCAGCCAAAGCCCGCCAGAGGCCAACGGCGCTGGCCTCAGCGGTATCGTGCTGGACGCGCGAACCGGCCAGCCTATTGCAGCGGCGCAGCTGTCCGCCACGACCACCACCGGCATCGTGCGCACCACGGCGAGCCAGGTCGATGGCCGCTTCGCACTCGGCGGGCTGGACGGAGCCGCGGCGCAGCTCGCTGTGACGGCCGCAGGCTATGAGGGCGTCACGGCTGGCTACTTGCTGCAGCCTGCACAGAACAGCGACCTGGGACAACTGCGCTTGCGTCCCCCGCAAACAGCAGCGCTGGCCGTGGACCTGCAGGTGCAGGCCGTCAGGCGCCACACCTTGCAGACCGACCCGCAGACGTTGCGCGTTCTTGGTGCGCTGCAGGTGCAGATACGCAACGCAGGCACACAGCCGGCCCCGGCGAGCGTCCCGTTGCTCGCTTTCCTGGACATGGAGGGTAATGGCGAATACAACCCGGGCACGGACGCCGTGCTCGGTCAGGCAACGCTGCCGGCGGCGCTGGCTTCGGGGCAGTCCCAAACACTCGAGATCGTGGTGGCGGGCATGCTGCCTTTCCGCGATGCACCGATCCATGTGATCGTTGATCCCGCAGGGACCATTCCTGAGAGCAGCAAGCTCAACAACGTGCGATCCAGCGCGCAAGATGTGCTGTTCACTCCCTCGGCCGCAGCGTTCTCGCCCAAACTCAAGTGGCACTGGGATGGGAGCAACTCGCCGTACCCCGATTACAACCAGGTCATGATGGCGCCGGTTGTCGGGCGCATCGTCGATACCAACGGCGACGGGCGCCTGGATGAGGATGACATGCCGGCCGTGGCGTTCACGTCGTTCTCGGCATCGCTGGGGTACAACAACGCAGCGACGATCCGTGTCGTCGATGGCAAGACCGGCTCGCACCTGTTGTCCATCCGGGACGACTCCATTTCCGCGATTGCCAACTTGGCGCTGGCGGACCTCGACGGCGATGGGAAACCGGAGATCATCGCCATCACTCGGGACTACCGCGTCGTGGCCTTCCGCCACACCGGCGAGCGGTGGTGGGTTTCCGATGTGACCGTTGCCAGTTCCGGCTCTCCTCCGTGGGGGGCGCCGTACGTGGCAGACATCGATCGCGACGGAAAGCCGGAAATCATTTTCGGTCTCACCGTCCTGAACTTCGACGGCACCACCAAGTGGCGTGCCAATGGTCCGTATGTCGGCACTTCCTATGAACGAAACGGGGGTTTTTCCATCCCCATCGCGGCCGACATCCAGGGGCACGGCAATGCCAACGTGATTTTCGGAGGCGCGCTCTATTCCGCCGATGGAACGCTGGTGTGGCAGGCCCCCATGGATGGATACACCGCCGTTGCCTCCTTCGATTCAAGCCGGCAACCATCCATTGCCATCGTTCATTCGGGCCAGATCTCGCTCATCGGTGCGGACGGGCAGGTCCGTTGGACGACCGCGCTACCCGGCGGAGGAACAGGCGGCCCGCCCACCATTGCCGACATGGATGGCGACGGCATCCCGGAAATCGGCGTGGCGGGCTCCAACGCGTATTCCGTATTCCGGGGCGATGGATCGCTGCTGTGGAGCAAGGCATCGCAGGACTGGTCTTCGCAGATCACGGGTTCGACCGTCTTCGACTTCGACGGCGACGGGGTGGCCGAAGTGCTCTATGCCGATGAAATCAAGCTGCGCGTCTTCAAGGGCCCGACAGGCGAGGTGCTCTGGGAGCAGCCAAACACATCGGACACGACCTTGGAATATCCCTTGGTCGTCGATGTGGACGCCGATGGGCATTCGGACATGCTGGTGGTGGCCAACGACTTCGGTTGGCTCATCAATGCGACAGCGCGTTTCCACGGCGTTCGGGCTTTCGAAGATGTCAACAACGCATGGGTGCCCACGCGCACCCTCTGGAATCAGCACGCGTACAGCATCAACCACATCAACGATGACCTGAGCGTTCCCCGCGACCCCGAGCCCAGCTGGAAGAGCCACAACACCTTCCGGCTGAACCGGCGCATGGATGCGGACCCCCGGGCGGTCGCTGACATCACGGCCAGCTATGTGCGCGTGGTGGACAAGGGAGCGCAGCCGCTTTCGCAGATCATCGTGCGTGTGGGCAATGCCGGTTCCTACAAGGTGCCCGCGGGCACCCCGGTCGCCGTCTACAACACCGACCCCGCCCTGGGCCAGCCAGCGGCGCAGGCCCTGGTGGCGCAAGGCGTCACGCAAAGCGTGCTGCCAACGGGCGCCTACGAAGATCTGGCGATTGTTCCCGCCCGGCCTTTGGCCCAACTCAGTGCCATGGGCACCGTTTGGATCGTCGCCGACGACGATGGCACGGGCAGGCACACCCTCTCGGACTTCGACCGCGGCAACAACGTGGCAGCGGCCGACCTGGGGGCCATCGCGACCCACCTGGTTGTCTCGGTGGCCACGGACAAGCCAATCTACGCCGAGGCGGACACTGCCAGCTTCACAGCGATGGTGCACAACGCGGGCAGCTTTGCCCGCGACGCGCTCGTGCGGCTGACGGTGCTGGATGTGGCCGGCCAGTCCGTGGACGTGTTGCCGCTCGGCACGGCCGCCCAACTGCAACCGGCGACCACCGATCAGGTGCGGGCACCTTGGTCGGTGGCTGCCGTGCTCGCCGGCGACTATCAGGTCCGGGCGGAACTCGTCACCTCTCAGGGCCTGGTCTATGGCAGTGCAAGCGCTCCCTTTGCCGTGAAAGCGGGTGCCGGGGTAGGAGCGGTAGACAACAGCCTCAACAGCGCCCGCGCAAGTACGGACCGCAGCCGCTACAGCGCTGCGCACACCGTGTTCATCGACTCGCGGGTTGCCAATCTCAGTGCCAATTTGCTGCAGGAAAACCTGCGTGCCATCACGCAGGTCATCGCGCCCGATGGGCAGGTCGTGCTCGTCCATGCCGAGGACATCGCCCAGGCCAGTCCGCGCAGCCAGCGCAAGTACGGCTACTACCTCAAGGCCGGCAGCCTGGTGCCGGGCACCTACCAGGTGCGCATCCAGCTCTTCGGCTCGGCCAGCTACCAGAGCACCCGAATGGCCATGGGCGCCAAGTCGAACGTTCTGGCGGGCCTTGCAGACGTCGAACTGGCGTCCAGCACCACCAGCTTCGTGGTTCAGGACGCCTTGCAAAGCGGTGTGGGCATCACGGGCCAGCTCAGTGCGGCCCCCGCTTCCGTGATCGTCGGCGCCTCATCGGCACTGCAGTTGAGTCTGACCAACAACGGCAACTCGGCCATCGCGGGGGCTACTGTGCGCGTGCGCGTACTGGATCCCGCCAGCGGCACGCCCATCGCTGTCTTCACCCAAACCGGCGTGCAATTGCCCGTGGGTGCGGGTGGACAGTACAGCTGGAACTGGGTCGCGGCAGGCACCGCGGGCAGCGTGCTGCCGGTGGCCGCCACCATCGAGATTGCAGGGAACGAGCAACCTCTGGCGCAAGCCACCCTCACGCTCATGGCCCCGGGCGGGCAGCCGCCTGTCGAGATCCAGCCGGTGCCTCTCGATTGGCAATGGCTGATCGCGCTGCTTTTCCTGATGCCCGCAACGGCCCATGGCATCGCGCGGCGCCGCTTGCCCCCGCACGCTTCCCTGCAAAACGAACAATGAACGATGCGACCCCGAGCATGAGTGCACCCCATAACACCCGAACCGCATGGCACCCCTGGCTGCTTCCCGTGGCCCGCACCGTGATGGCGGCGCAACTGGCATTGGCGCTCCAACCCTTGAGCGTGCTGGCCCAGGAAGGCCCCCCTGCCGCCCCTCCCGCCGCCCAGCAGCAAATAAAGCGCCTGGCCCAATGGCAGCAACGCATCGAGCAGGCCAAACTGGAGCAAGCGCGTGCGGCGCAGCCGCCGGGCGCGCTGGCGACCGAGCGCACCAGCCGCAATCTCACCCGGGTGCACGAACTGCTCAGAGAAGTCAAAGCCCGGACCGACCGGCAGCCTGCCCCGACCGCCAGGCTTGGCAACGCCGGGAATCAAACAGCAAAGGCCGCCCCGACTGCTGACCAGGCCAACGAGGCAGACCAGGCTCAGATCAGCGCACTCCTGGCGGCGATCGATGCCGATACCGATGCCGTGTTGGCCGACTTTGCCTCGGTGCGCCAGCAACTCCAGGCACAGGGCGTGAGCGCGGAGATCCTCGCCCGCCACGACCAGGCCCAGGTGGAACTGGAAAAGCGTGCCGGTGAACTGCGCGAATTGATTCGTGCCTGGCGACAGGCACCCGGGGTGGCCGCGTTGGCGGCCCTGGACGCCTACTTCCAGCGGTATCCGGCTGCCCGTGCCCATGCAACGGTAGACCCTGGCAAATTACCCTGGAGGTCGCCGCAGCCCAATCAACGTCCGCCGGCCGGGAACCAGACCGCGTGGTTCCAGAACCTGCATGGCAAGCAGCAGGTGAAGCTGGCGCAGGCAGGCGGGGGAAACAGCCTCGGTCTGCAGTTCACCATCCCGCCCGAGCCCGGACAAGCGCCCACGCCCGAGGATTTGGCGGAAACATCGGAAGTCACCCTCACGGCCGCCGTCCGCGCCAAGGCCCAGGAACTGGGCAACAACCCCGTTGCCATCCAGAACTGGGTGCGCAACACCATCGAATGGGTCCCGACCTGGGGAGCGATCCAGAGCGCGCAGGACACCCTGGACAAGCAGCGCGGCAATGCCATCGACATCGCCAGCCTGCAGATCGCGCTCCTTCGCGCAGCCGGTATTCCTGCACGCTATCAATTCGGCTCGGTGGAAATCCCCGCCGTGCAGGCCATGAACTGGGTGGGTGGCGCCTCCAGCGCACAGGCCGTTTTGCAACTCATGAACCAGGGCGGCATTGCAGCGCGGGGCAGCGTGCAGGGCGGGACGGTCCAGAGCATCCGCTTCGAACACGCATGGGTGCAGGCCTATGTGAACTGGGCGCCCGGGCGCGGCCACCGCAACGCCACCCCCACCCAGCACGTCAACCCCAACGGCCCCCTGAACGCCTGGGTGGCCCTGGATGCCAGCGTCAAGCAATACGCCTATGCCGCGGGCATGGACCTGCAAACCGCCGTCCCCCTGGACGCCCAGGCCCTGCTCAACGCCGCACAAAGCGGAGCCACCGTCAACGAACAAGAAGGCTGGGTACAAAACCTCAACCAGGCCGCCATCCAAAGCCAGCTGACTGCGTACCAGAACCAGCTCAAAACCTACATCGACACCCAAAAGCCCAACGCCACAGTCGGCGACGTCATCGGCAAAAAGATCATCCCCCAGACCGTGCACAGCGTGCTGGCGGGCGTCACCCCCCTGGCCGTCATCCAGCTCGGCCAGCAAAGCGCCGCCGTCCCCAGCGGCCTGCAGCACCAGTTCAGCTACCGCTTGAGCGACGGCTGGGGCAATGAACTGTTGAGCTACGGGGCCCCCACCAGCCAACTGGCGGGCAAACGCCTCATCTTGAGCTATGTGCCTGCGGACCAGGCCACGTCGGACCTGATCGCGAGTTTCCTGCCCAAGCCGCACGCTGACGGCAGCCCCATCCAGCCCGGTGAACTGCCCACGAGCCTGCCGGGCTACCTGATCCGGCTCAAACCGCAAATCAGCCTGGATGGGCAGGTGGTGGCCCAAAGCGCCAGCGCGGTCACGATGGGCAGCGACCTGCAAGGCCAGGGCGGGTTCACCCAGTTGTACGACCCCACGCAATGGGACATCACGCCCGACCAAAGCCACGTGGCGGGGCAGGCCACGGCCATCGGCATCAGCGCGGGAGGGATCAGCGCGAGGCAACTGGACAGCCTCAAGACGAGGCTGGAGAACACCAAAACCCAGCTACAGGCCAACAACGTACAGAACCTCACCGGCGAACAAATCTCCGGAGACCTGCTCACCGCCACCATCTGGAGCTGGTTTGCGGCAGCCGAAAGCCACAACCGCCTGAGCCAGAACCAGGCCGGGATGGTTGAAAACCCCGGCCTGTCCTACGGCCTGTTCCATGCCGTGGCCCAGCCGACCTATAGCTGGGGCGTCGTGAGAAAGGTAACGTTCCCTGGGGTGAACATCGATATCGGGCACATCCGGAACGTCAGCTGGGCCAAGGACAACGACGACAGGAAGTGGGTGGCCCACAACCGGCTGAGGGGCCAGTACATGAGTGCGCTGGAGCATGCGGTGCCCGAGCGGTTCTTCAATGACCCGCAGAAATGCAACCTGCAAGGAAATACCAACTCCACGCCAGGCCTGCCGGACTGCCCGCAAGGCATCAGCGCCGTCAAGGCCCTGGGGATTGCGGCATCGCAGGGGCAGAGGATCTACACCATCACGCAGAAGGTCTACAACGACAACCTGGGCATCGTGAACACGGCGTTGTCGGCGCACAGCCATGACACACAGAGTCGGGTGCAGCGGTCGCTGGATGCGGGGTATGAGGTGACTATCCATGAACGACCCATCACAGAGAGTGGGTGGACGGGGGCTGGGTATATCCAGATTGATCCGGCTACGGGGGCGGGAGCATATACGATTGAGGGCGGGGCTAATGGAGGGTGGATTGTATTGGTAATAGGGGGACTTTTGTTGGCTGTTGGTTTGTATTTTGTATTGCTTCCTTTTTTCTTGTTGTTTGCGAGCTATTTGACCGCGGTTTTACTTGTGCTTCTTGGTGTGTTGCAGCTTATTCTTGCTATGCAACTGGATAAAAATGATTTTAGGGCTTTTTTGGCCAATTTAGCCCACGGAGAAATGTCTGCAGGACTAGCGGCGATATGGGGCGGCCCAATTGTTGGCGTGGTGCTATTTGTTTTGTTTAGCTATCTCAATGTTGTTCTCTCTTGATTTTATGACCCTTACCGCAAAAAGATGTTTCGCTATAATATTGGCGATTGTTCTTATATGGCTTGTTGTGTCTTTTGTCGCAAATGTTCATTTGCAAATTTTTCTAAGCGCTTTGGTATGGTTGGTGTTGCTTATTTATGAGCGATTTATTTCTTCCAAGAATGAGTAAAATAATTATTCTTTGAATTTTGGTAGGCACAGGCGCGCTGGCGGCTGTGCGCACGAGCCGCAATCTCACACGGGTGCACGAACTGCTCAGAGAAGTCAAAGCCCGGACCGACCGGCAGCCTGCCCCGACCGCCAGGCTTGGCAACGCCGGGAATCAAACAGCAAAGGCCGCCCCGACCGCTGACCAGGCCAACGAGGCAGACCAGACTCAGATCAGCGCACTCCTGGCGGCGATCGATGCCGATACCGATGCCGTGGCAGAGGATCTACACCATCACGCAGAAGGTCTACAACGACAATCCGGGCATCGTGAACACGGCGTTGTCGGCGCACAGCCATGACACACAGAGCCGGGTGCAACAGTCGCTGGATGCGGGGTATGAGGTGACTATCCACGAGAGCCCGATCACAGAGAGTGGGTGGACGGGGGCTGGGTATATCCAGATTGATCCGGCTACGGGGGCGGGGGCCTACACCATTGAGGGGGAGTAATGGTGGTGTTATTCTTTTTTCGTATTTGTTATATTGTTTGCGTTCTTTTCTATATTTTCCCCGCTGCTTGCAGGAGCTTCTGCGTTATGGGTGACTGGAGGATTTTCGGCATTAAACTTTTTCCTGGGATGTTTGATTGATCCATCATCTGATTTAAGTTTTTACACTGGGCTGTTAACATTTGCTGCAATGCTGATGGCTTTTGCACTTTTAAGCAGCACCTTGTTTCTAGGTGCTGTGTTTATAAGTGGGTTTCTGGCGATGCTATCAGCTTATGGTGCCTTTTCATCCCCTGGTGAATCTCGGTTAACTCGCAGAATTATTGGATTGGGCTGAAGGTGAAGTTGCTTAAATTCCTGTGGGAAGTTGTAAAAAAAGACGCCTCGGGACTCTTGTTCGGATGCGTTATTTTTATTTTTCTGTGTATTGTTGTTGGTTTTGTAAGATTTTTCTTTAATTAAAATTGTGGCAAACGTCGTGAATTATTGAAAAATTCGAATTCTCCAGCGGCAACCTGCTCACCAGCCACCATCTGGAGCTGGTGAGCTGCAGCAGAAAGCCACAACCGTCTGAGCCAGAACCAAGCCGGGATGGTTGAAGCCCCGGGCCTGTCCTACGGCTTGTTCCATGCCGTAGCCCAGCCGACCTACAGCTGGGGCGTGGTGAGAAAAGTGGCATTCTCCGAAGTGAATTTTTGCTATTGAAAATATAGCGGCATGCCATAGTTCTAATTGCGCTGGAGGCACTTTTCGCTCCTGGTCGGTGAATGGCGGCCCTTCTAGCCCTCGGCCCGGGCGGCCGCAGGGCGCCCGCCCGCATGGCCCTGCCGGCACGCGGGGCGGGCCGGCTGACTACAATCGCGCTCCCCGAAAGGCGGCTGTCCCGGCCGCCTTTCGCGTTTCCATCCCCCGGGACCATGTAGAGGACCACCATGTACAAAAACCTCGCAGCCACGCTCGTGGCCGCTTGCTGTTGGCTTTCCCCCGCCTTTTCCCAAACCAGCCACACCGCCCAGACCGTCCCCCCGGCCGTGGTGAAGGCCGGCTTCGTCTACGTCTCGCCCATCACCGAAGCGGGCTGGACGCGACAGCACGACGAGGGCCGCAAGGCCGTCGAGGCCGCCTTGGGCGACCGCGTGCGCACCACGTTCGTGGAGAACGTGGCCGAGGGCGCGGACGCCGAGCGCGTCATCCGCGACTTGGCGGCCACGGGCCACCAGATCATCTTCACGCCCAGCTTCGGCTACATGGAGCCCACGCTGCGGGTGGCGCGGGACTATCCCGGGGTGAAGTTCGAATCCATCACCGGCTACCAGACCGCGCCCAACGTGGCCACGGCCAACGCCCGTTACTACGAGGGCCGCTACCTGGCCGGCGTCGCCGCCGGGCGCATGACGCGCACCAACGTGGCGGGCTACGTGGCCGGCTTTCCCATCCCCGAGGTGCTGCAGGGCATCAATGCGTTCACGCTGGGCCTGCGCTCGGTCAACCCCCAGGCCACGGTCAAGCTCGTGTGGCTGGACGTGTGGTTCGACCCGCCCAAGGAGCGCGATGCGGCCATGGCGCTGTTCAACCAGAACGTGGACGTGGTGGCCTTCCACACCGGCTCCACGGCGGTGATGGCCGCGGCCCAGGAGCGCGGCAAGCTCGCGATCGGCTACCACTCCGACATGCGCCGAATGGGGCCGGACGCGCAGATCCTCGCCGTCACGCACCAGTGGGGCGGCTACTACACCGAACGCGTGCGCGCCGTGGCGCAGGGCACGTGGAAAAGCGGCAACCTCTGGGGCGGCGTGCGCGAGGGCATGATCCGCGTCGAGGGCTTCGGCAGCAAGGTGCCGCCGGCCGTGAAGGCCGAGGTGCTGGCCCGCCAAGAAGACATCGCCAAGGGGCGCTTCCACCCGTTCCGCGCGGGCGCGACGCCCGTGCGCGACAACACCGGCCGCGAGGTCATCGCCGCGGGCCAGACCCTCGGCGATGCGCAGATCCTGCAGATGAACTGGCTCGTCGAGGGCGTGCAGCGCTGAAAAGGGCGGAGAGGGGCCTTGGCGAGGGGCCGTCCTCTCTTTCGGCCGCTACAGGTGGCGCGCCACCAGCTGCGGCAGCGACGAGGCCAGCAAGGCCACGCCCGATGCCGTGAGCAGGCCCAGCACGATCTGCCGGAATGCCGCGTCGCTCAGCCCGATGTACAGCCGCGTGCCGAGCAGCGTGGGCACCAGCATCGCCGGCGCCACGATGGCGAAGAAGGGCAGCATGTCCCGCGTGACCATGCCGGTGCCCAGGTAGGTGCCCATGGTGACCAGCAGCATCGACAGGTTGAAATTCTGGATCACGGCGCGCTGCTGGTCCTTCTCGTAGCCGCGCAGGGTGCACCACAGCGTGGGCAGCGTGCCGGTGAATCCGCCGATGCCGCCCATCACGCCGCCGGCCAGCCCCACGACGCCATCGGCCACGCGGCCACCCGAGCGGATGCGCGGCAGGCGCTTGGCCATCAGCATGGTCGGGCACCACAGCACCAGCAGGGCGCCCAGCAGCGTCTTGAACCACACCATGTCCAGCCGTGGCAGCAAGGCCACGCCCAGCGGAATGCCCAGCAGACCACCCAGCACGAATGGCGCCAGCGTGCGCACGTCGAAGCCGCGGCGCACCGACACCGCCGCGACGATCTGCCCGGTGAGCGCCCCGAACACCGCCAGCGCCGCCGCCAGTCGCGGCTCCAGCGTCCAGGCCCAGAACGACATGGCCACCATGCCGAACGCGAACCCCGACAGCCCCTGCACGAACCCGGCCACCACGGCCCCGATGCCCACCACCCAGTAGATCGTTTCCATTGCGCGCTTTTCCCCCTTTTTTTGGATTGGAAGGCGTCCGGCCCCGCAGGGCCGCCGCCGCATGGGCTGCGATTGTGGGGGAGCCGCATGAGCCAATCTTTCTCATTTAGTATTGCCCCATAAGCCAATGGATATGGCTTTGGGAGCGTTCGATGACCCCTGCCGAGATGGAGGCCCGGCTCGCGTCGCGGCTCAAGATGCGCCACCTGGTGCTGCTGCGCATGATTGCGGAACACGGGTCGCTGACCCGCGTGTCGCACCGCATGGCGACCAGCCAGCCGGCCGTCACGCACGCGCTGGCCGAGCTGGAATCCATGTTCGGCGGCGCGCTGTTCCACCGTTCCGCGCGCGGCATGGCGCCCACGGCGCTGGGGGAGCTGGTCATCGCCCGGGCCCGGGCGATGCTGGAGGACCTGGGCCATTGGGTGCGCGACATCGAGGCCGTGGGCCTGGGCCGCGCCGCGCACCTGCAGGTGGGCGTGATCCCTTTCGTGTCCGGGCGGCTGCTGGCGGCCGCCATCGGCCAGACGCGGCCGCAGGGCCTGCAGGTGACCGTGACCATCCACGAAGGCACCAGCGACCGCCTGCTGGAGCGCCTGCGCCAGCACGAACTGGACTGCGTGATCGGCCGTGCATCGGCCGTGCTCGACATGCAGGGGCTGGAGCATGAGGTGCTCTACCACCAGGAGCCCCGCCTCATCACCCACCGCCGCCTCGCCGCCCGGCTGGGGCGCCAGCCCCTGGCCTGGCAGGAACTGGCCCGGCTGGAGTGGATTCTGGGCGCCCGCCAGACGCCCATGCGCGAGCAGATCACCGATTTCTTCCTGCGCGCGGGGGTGGCGCCGCCCGCGCCGTTCGTCGAGAGCCTGTCGTCCAAGCTCATCGGCGAGCTGATCGCGGCCAACGAAAAAGCGGTGTCCATCGTGCCCGCCGACATCGCGGAGGAACTGGCCCGCATCGCAGGCGTGGGCATCGTCGCCCACTGCTTCGGCTGGACGCTGCCGCCCATCACGCTGTTCCAGCGGACCGAGGGCGCGCGCTACGAAGAGCAATCGCTGTTCGTGGCGGCGCTGCGCGCGGTCTGCGCCCGGCAGGCGGCAGCGCAGGCTGGCGACGCGGCATAGCACCGTGCACGCCGCTCACTGGGCTCCTTGCTGGCCTGGGTTTCATCTGCGCCGGTCTGGCAACTACCCGAAGGGATAGTTTCCAGGCGCCCCGGGCATTGCTGTAATGCCACCGACATGCCCGCCAGGCGCGCGATGCGCCGGCCGCGGCGCGCGGCGGGTTCAGAAAAAACCAAGGGGAGAAGGTCGATGCGAATGTTCATCACGGCAGCGCCTGTGGGCGCCGTTCCACAGCAAGCCCTGGCCCGGGAGCCGAAATTCCTGCCTGCCCGGTCGGTCGAGGCCGCGGACGCCCAGGGCATGGGCTTGGCCCATCGGCTGGCCGCCGATGGCTGGGAGGCGGTGCCGGCCGGCGGCCTGGGGATCTGCGACAGCCTGGACGCCCTGCAGGTGGCCAGCGCGGCGGACGGGCCCCAGGCGCCGGGCCGCCGCCTGGGCGACGTGGAGGCACGCCGGCATCTGCCGGGTGTGGCCCTGCACCGCATCGCCTCGGCGAAGACGGCGCGCGAGCTGGTGCTGACGCTCACCTCCCAGGTTGGGACGTGGCGGGC